>NZ_JBHYIQ010000006.1:59834-92915 GCF_042739895.1 Amycolatopsis sp. NPDC059021 | reverse complement strand
CACCCGCCCGGCCGCCCGGGCCCCCGCCCCGGCGCGGGCCCCGGGCGCCCCGGCGCCGCGCGCGCCGCCCCCGGCCGGGCGGGGGCGTCGCCGCGCGCCCCCCCCCCCCCCCCGGCCAGGACGTGGAGCCGGTCAGTCGCGGTTCGAGGCCTTTTTGACGAACTTGGCCAGATCCTTCGACTGCTGGAGCCGGGTCGGCTCGTGGACGTACATCATGTGCCCGGCCGGGTAGTACGCCGTGTCGATGTTTTCCCGCAGTTCCTCCGGGATCTGCAGCTGGGCCAGCACGTGCTCGGCGGCGAAGTGCGGGGTGGCGCCGTCGTAGTGGCCGAAGGCGACGTGGACCTTCAGGTGCGGGTTGGCGCGCATGGCCGAGCCGAGTGAGTCCACAACGGACACCGAGCGGCCCTCGAAGTCCGAATAGGACCACGCCTTGAACGTGTCGATCGAGAGGATCTCGTACGGCAGGTCGTTCTGGTAGCCGAGTTCGGCGCGCACGTAGTGGTTGAACCCGGCGGCGTAGGCGCCGATGATCCGCGAGACCGACGGGTCGTCGCTGGCGTGCTCGCGGCCGCCGTCCGGCTCCCAGGTGGTGAACCGGCCGTCCATCCGGCCGACGACGAGGCCGCGTTCGCGCAGCAGTTCGGTGAAGAACCGCATGTGCTCGATGCGCAGCCCGACACGGTCCACATAGGACTCGCTGAGCCCGGTCAGCGAAGCCAGGGTGGCGACGGCCTCGGCGCGGTCCTGTGTGGACAGCCGGGCGCCGCGGGCGAGTGCCCACGGCAGTTCCTTCGCGGCGAAGTCCTCGGCGTCGGCGAGCACGTCGTCGAGCGGGCGGTCGCCGTGCAGGCCGTGGTAGTGCGCGATCGCGGCGTAGGTGGGCACGAACAGTGAGTACGGCAGGTCGTTGCCCTCGGTGAACCGCAGGGTGCCCATGTCGAGCACGGAGGAGATCAGCAGCAGCCCGTTGAGGTAGAGGCCGTGCCGCTCCTGCAGGTGCGCCGCCAGCCCGGCGGCGCGCAGCGTGCCGTACGACTCGCCGGCGAGGAACTTGGGGGACAGCCAGCGTTCGTTGCGGGACACCCAGAGCCGGATGACCTCGCCGACGGATTCGATGTCGCCCTTGAACCCGAGGAAGTCCTTCGCCGTCTCGCCCTCCGACGGACGCGAGTAGCCGGTCGAGACCGGGTCGATGAAGACGAGGTCGCTGTGCGCCAGCAGGCTTTCCGGGTTGTCGGCCAGCCCGTACGGCGGCGCCACCGGATCGTCGACGTCCCCGGAGAGCACCCGCCGCGGCCCGAGCAGCCCGAGGTGCAGCCAGATGCTGGACGAGCCGGGCCCGCCGTTGAACGCGAAGGTCACCGGGCGCGTCCCGGGGTCGGCGTCGTCGAGCGTGTAGGCGGTGACGAAGACCTCCGCCTTCGGCTTGTGGCCCTCCGACTTTCCGTCGGTGACGACCTCCTTGCGCAGCACGATCCGCCCGGTTTGCGCGGTGTAGGCCAGCTTGCGCCGCTTCACCGTCAGCGTGTGGTGGGTCGTGACGAGGTCGTCCGTCGGCTCGGGAACGGGCTTTTCGGGGGCCGCGGAGGTCGCGGCCTCTTGCTCAGGAGTCGTTTCCGCCATGGAACCAACTTAGTGCCGCCACCGCACGACCTTCGGCGGTCGCGTCGCTGTGGCATGGTGACCTGGTGCACACCCGTCCGCGCTCGCTGGCCGAACTGGACGCCGAGGTGATCGGATGCCGCGCCTGCCCGCGGCTGGTCGCCTGGCGCGAGCAGGTCGCCCGCACGAAACGTCCCGCGTACGCCGATCAGGAGTACTGGGCGCGTCCGGTCCCCGGGTTCGGGCCCGCCGACGCCGCGCTGGCGATCGTCGGGCTGGCCCCCTCGGCACACGGCGCGAACCGCACCGGGCGGATGTTCACCGGCGACCCGTCCGGCGACTTCTTGTTCCGCGCGTTGCACGAGGTCGGGCTGGCCTCGCAGCCGACGTCGACCGCCATCGGCGACGGGCTCGCGCTCAGCGGGACCCGGATCGTCTCGCCGGTCCGCTGCGCGCCGCCGGAGAACAAGCCGACCCCGGCCGAGCGGGACACCTGCCGCCCGTGGCTGGCGGCCGAACTCGGCTTGCTGCGGCCGGCCCTGCGCGCGATCGTCGTGCTCGGCGCGTTCGGCTGGCAGGCACTGATGCCGGTGCTCGCGGAGGCCGGATGGCCGGTGCCGTCGCCGCGGCCGGCGTTCGGTCACGGTGCCGTGCTCCGGCTCGACGACCTGCGGGTTTTCGGCTGTTACCACGTGTCCCCACGCAATGTCCAGACGCATCGGGTGACTCACGCGATGGTGTGTGAGGTGCTGGCCTCGGCGGCCGAGGTGGCGGGGCTCTTCTGAATCGGTGCCGAAGAGGTGGCGACGCTGGTCACAGCCGGGTGGGGTCCCCGAGCGATACCCGCGAGTGAGTGCGACTATAGGTACATGGCTGCTAAGTCGGAACCGACTCGGATCCTCGTGCTCGGTGGTGGGTACGTAGGGCTGTACACCGCGTACGGCCTCCAGAAAATGCTTCGGGCCAATGAGGCGTCCGTGACGGTCGTTGACCCCCAGCCGCACATGACCTACGCCCCGTTCCTGCCGGAGGCGGCGGCGGGCGCGATCGAGCCGCGGCACGTGGTCGTGCCGCTGCGGCGCGTGCTCAAGCGCTGCCACGTGCTCACCGCGCGGGTCACCAAGATCGAGCAGGCCCAGAAGTCCGTCACGGTCGAAGCCGCGGACGGCCACGTCGAGCAGCTGGGCTACGACGTCCTCGTGGTCGCGCTCGGTGCCGTCGCCCGGGTCCTGCCGATTCCCGGCCTGGTCGAGGAGGGCATCGCCTTCAAGACCATCGGTGAGGCGATCTACCTCCGCAACCACGTCATGACGAAGCTGGACGAGGCGGCCAGCACGCTCGACCCCGAGCTGCGCAAGCGCTTGCTGACGTTCACCGTCGTGGGCGGCGGGTTCGCCGGCATCGAGGCGCTGGCGGAGCTGGAAGACATGACCCGCTTCGCCACGAACTACTACCCGAACATCCAGCCGGAGGACATCCGCTGGGTGCTCGTCGAGGCCGCCGGGCGCATCCTGCCCGAGGTCCGCGAGACGCTGGGTGTGTACACGGTGCAGCAGCTCGAGAAGCGCGGCATCGAGGTCTACCTGTCGACAGCGGCGAAGTCGTTCGAGAACGGGCACGTCGTGCTCTCGGACGGCACCGAGTTCGACACCGACACGATCATCTGGACCGCCGGGGTGAAGGCCAACCCGGTGCTGGCGAACTCGGATCTGCCGCTGGACAAGCGCGGCAGGCTCGAGGCGACCGCGGGCCTCCAGGTCGTCGGTCACCCGGACGTCTGGACCGCCGGCGACAACGCCGCCGTGCCGGACCTCTCGCGCACCGAGGCCGACCCGACCGCGACCTGCCCGCCGAACGCGCAGCACGCCGTCCGCCAGGCGCGGGTGCTGGCGAAGAACATCATCCGGGTCATCCGCGGCGGCAAGCCGAAGGACTACTACCACAAGAACCTCGGCGCCGTGGCCAGCCTCGGCCTGCACAAGGGCGTCGCAGACGCCATGGGCATGAAGATCAAGGGCTTCCCGGCGTGGCTGTTCCACCGCGCCTACCACCTCAAGGCGATGCCGACCTGGAACCGCCGGGTGCGCATCCTCTTCGACTGGATGCTCGGTGGCCTGTTCCGCCGCGAGATCATCTCGCTGGGGCAGATCAACAACCCGAAGGAAGACTTCGCGCGGGTCTCGAAGTCCTGACGCCCCCGGGACTGCTGTCGAGAGGTGAAGGCCTCTCGGCAGTCGGTCCCACCCGGGGGGACGGGCCGGGAAACGCCGGCTGGGTTTTCGGCGGACCGGCGCCGCGGCCCGACGCGTATTCGCCTAGGCTGGTCGGTGCCCCCGTAGCCCAACTGGCAGAGGCAGTCGACTTAAAATCGACCCAGTGCGGGTTCGAACCCCGTCGGGGGCACCAGGTACTCATCATTCACACCCACATCCATTTTTCCTTGGATGTCAACCAAACCCATCCTCGGCGGACCGGAAAGCTTTAGGGGTCGCAGTGTGGCGGCTTCGGCTCTGGCGGCTCTTCGCCGAATTTCTCGTCCGGTTCGTCGACGTGCTCGAGTCCTTCCAGCAGCCGCTGTTTCAGGTCCAGACTCGGGCGCCGGGCTGACGTCCGAGGCTTCGGTTGTGGCGGCCGTGGTAAGTGCTACCGCGTACGTTTCGGCAACGGCAGAGGCTGCGTCGGCGGGTCGTTGACATCGGCGGCCGGTTCCGCCGAGATCACCGGTAGCACGGCGGTATCCGCTCGGGCTAGGTCCTCGTCAGCTCGTTCGCGTTCCACTCGTTCCCGGATGGCGGCGACTGTCCGGTCGCTGCGAGCAAGTCGCCGGGCACGAGCTATCCGGCGGCGCCGCAGCACCAGGGCGCCAAGCCCCCACAGCATCAGCAGGCCTGACAAAATCGCCAGATACCCGACGACCGGATTCACGGCTCTGGCGCAGCCGGTGGGCCGGTGGAGGTGAGCGACGAGGTCCCGCCGCTACTCGAGCTGTCCCGGGCCGTGCCGGCCGACGAAGTTCCACGTTCGTCCGTGGCAGCGTGCTCGTGAAGCGTGCGGCCAAGTTCAAGCAGAAGATCCGCGAAGACGTGTTGCCGGGCCGGTGGCAGGTTGCCCGCCAGCAGTTCGGTCGTAAAGCGCGGTAGGTGCTTCGTCACCGCGGCCAGCGCCCGGATGAGTTCGGCCGTGTCGCGTCTCATGCGCGTTCACCGGGCGACGTCACGAGCCAGCACCCGAATCGTGCTGCTGGTGCGGTAGACCGCCATCGTCAGGCGCTTGCGGGCGGCGGCCGTTTCGGCCAGGTAGTGGCAGGACACCACCAACAGGCTCGTGGTGCGCTCCTGCCGCACCATGTCCAGTGCTCCGGCCAGTGCTGACTGGAGGACTGCCTCCGCTGGACTGCCGAGGTCACGGAAGATCGTGCCGAGCTCCCAGCTTTGGTTATCAGTGCACCGGCGTAGCTGGCCCCCGCAGGCGTCGGCGTCGGCGTCGTCAGGATCTGGGCGAGCCGTGCGGACGTAGCCGCACACCACTTCGGGCGTGCCCTGCGATGGCTCCACCGGCGGCTGCGCGAACAGCCGTTTCGCCGAGTAGGCGAGTTCCGGATATTCACTCACGGGTTCATCGCTCCCGTCGTCACGAACCAGTCCGGCCGGTCGCCCCGTGCGCGAGTGATTTGCTCGGTGGCCCACGAGGGCAAGGCGGCCAGCGTGGCGAGGTACGCCTCGCGTTGCCGCGCGCCCAGCGGCGTGAGCCGAACGAGCCCAACGCGCTCCCGTCCGCGGCGCGTCGTGATGTAACCGCCACCCCGTAAGGCGTTGAGGTGACGCTTGAGCTGGTCCTGCGTCGACCCGGTGGATCGGCACAGAAACAGCGGCCGTCGCCACTCGTGGGTGTCGAGCAGGCACAACAGGTGCAGCCGCGTCAGCGTCGGCAACACGTGGTCGCACGTGGCCAGAAATACCGTGCTCACCGCGTTAGAACCCTTCGCGCAGGCGCCAGGCCAACCGCACGTCAGGGCACGGCCAATCCTCGCCGCACCCCCTGCAGGCTGCGCCGGTCATGGCGGCGGTGCGCAGCCGTAAGGTGAGCGTTATGACGCTGTAGAGCTGGGTCGGTTCCGGCAGCCGTGGCTCCGGTGCGGCCACCAGCGCGTTGCGCTGCCGTTGCCAACAGGCCGGAACCGCCGGGGGTGCCGTCTGAGATGTCCGGGTGATCACGGGATGGCTCGCTCTCGTCCGACAGAAGATGCCTGGGTGGCACTCCGACGGCCAGGACGAAAACGACCACGGGCGGCGACGCCTCGCGTCATGCGGGAAGGACGCCCGTGGCAGGGGGGGGAGGCGAGGTGTCAACCGGCCGCCGGAGTGCCAGATCAGGACGGTATGGCGGCTACTGGTCGGTAACCCGAACTCTCAGTTCGGGTGTGATTGCACGATGGTCGCTACAGGGGTAGCCCAATTGATGTGGCCAGCTGAGAGGCGCCGATGGCGACCGAACGTCGGCCTCGTTCCGCCACGGTGCGCAGAAGTGTGTGGGCAGCAGGCCGAAAGCGGATGTCCTCAGGGGCTTCGTAGGTGGCTATTCGCAGCACGTTCAGTGCGCGTGCGAAATCTCGGCGCTGACCGTAGCCCTTCGCCTGATCAAGCAGAAACGCCACTCGCCGTTCGATCGAGGGCGAGCGATCGCGGTCGATCTGCTCGGCCAGCCGCAAGCCCTCGACGGCTTCGCCGGATTCCACCTCGATGCTGACGGCGTACATCGCCACGTTGGTCGGTCCGAAGGCGGTCCAACAAGTGTTGCGTTCACCGGTGCGGTCGGCAAATGGGGCAGCCTCGTGCAACCGGTCCCGGCCGATCCAGACGTTACCGCCACGGACGGCGGCCACGCCGGCGATGAGCAGGAGCGCACCGGACAGAGCGATGGCGTCCGGGTCATTGTGACGGGCTGGCTCTCGCAGCCTATCGAATGCTTGCATAGCAACGGTTTCCGCGCCTTCGGCCTGGCCGTCCGCAAGTAGTACCTGCGTCAGGTTCCAACTCGCTCCCGCCAGTCGTACCGGATCATCGGCCAACTCGGCCGCCCGCATGGCGCGGTCGGCTGCCAGCAAAGACAAATCGATTCGCCCAATGCGTTTGGTCACGGTTCGCAGCAAGCCGTACAGATCGGCGGCGATGGCATGCGCCTGCCGTTGTAGCGATCCGTTCGTCTGTCGCACAGCCGCTTCAGTGGCGGCAATGAGTTCGGGCAGGTCGGTGGTCAGCTCGCTGTAGCGGTGTGGTGAGGCCTGCCAGGTCTGCCAGGCTGCCCGCACCTCGCGGTGGAGGGAGGTGGGCGAGGTCAGTTCGGCAGTAGGCAGTACAGGGGTGGTCATGGCCCGGTAAATGGCGTCCGCTGTGACATCGGTCAGCCGCGGCCTACGCGCGGTCGGGACGGTACCCAACAGGTCAGCCAGCTCCACGCGCAGCACCTGGGCAAGTTGGGCCAAAACCGGGATGGCTGGCAGCTTCTGCCCGCGTTCGATCTGGTAAAGGTAGTCCGGCGTGATGCCAGCGAGCCCAGCCACGACCGTCTTGGTCTGGCGCGCTGCTATGCGGTGGGAGCGCACTCGGCCACCCACCGTCCGCGCCAGCTGGTCGTTCACGGGTCTCTGTTGCCCCCTATCAGGCTTCTGACCAGCCCAAATGGTATCGCGCCGCGGCGGGGCCGTCACGGATGGCACACTTGCGGCCATGAATGCGCCCGCCACGCCGTCGACGTTGGTGCTCTGGGACGTTGACCACACGCTGATCGAGACTCGCGGCGTTGGCCGGGCCATCTACGAGCGGGCCTTTCCGGCTGCGACCGGCAAACCGCTGGCAAAACTGGCGCAGATCGCCGGACGGACCGAACTCGACATCATGACCGAGTCCCTGCGCGTCAACGACATCGAGCCGACGGATGAGGCGGTACGGAAGTTGGCGGCTGCCCTGGTCCAGAGCTATGAGGACGCCCGCGACGAGTTGGCCGCCACTGGGCGAGTCCTGCCGGGAGCGCGGGAGACTCTGGAGCGGTTGACCGCTGACCCGACTGTTTACCAGGGCATCCTGACCGGCAACCTGCGGGCGGTGGCGTGCATCAAGCTCGAGGTATTCGGGCTCGACCAGTACCTCGACTTCGAGACCAGCGCCTACGGCGACGACCACGCCGACCGCGCCGAGTTGGTGAAGATCGCCCAGCGCCGTGCTGAGTTACGTATAGGGAGTAGTTTCGATAGCTCTAGCACTGTTCTCATTGGTGACACGCCAAATGATGTGAAGGCTGCACTGACGGCAGGAGTGCGGGTGATCGCGGTGGCGACAGGGAAAAGCAGCGCGGAAGGGTTGCGAGCAGCCGGAGCGACTCACGTCGTGAATCACCTGGCTAGCCTCACCAGCCACTTGGAGAGTTGAGTAGCACCGGGAGGTTCAACCGTTCGAGATCTTGCCTTGGCCGCTTTCAGAGGTTGAGCTGTTGCCATGATCGACGCTACTGAAGACCCAGGTAAGGGAATCAAAGTAATTTTGCCTGCCGGACCGCCAGAGCTGCCGCCTGCCGCTGCGCGCAGCCTGCTCGCGTTGCTTATCGAGGCGTCTGACGAGAAGCTGGCAAAAGAGCCAGGTGCGCTACCATCCGCATAGACACGAGGCCAGCCGACGTGGGTTGGCGTGACGATTAGCTAACCCACCGCCCGCTACACCCAAGAGCGCGTCTCGTTAACCGCTTCCTTTTTACGCAAGGCCTCTTCCAGACTGATACCGAGCCGGTTGGCGATGGCGCAGAGGTAGATCAACACGTCGGCCAGTTCCTCGTCGACGCTGCCGATGATCGAAGTGGTGCCGGTGCGCATGTTCTGGTGCTTGCGAATGGCCTTGAACAACTCGCCGACTTCTTCGCCCAGCAGCAATGATTGGTGCACCACATCGCGAGAGCTGAAGCCGCGCTCGTCTTCCATCTGGGCGACGTAGCGCTGGATGTCGTCAAGTGCCGAAGCTTGCTTCAAAGGAAGCATCTCGCAACCTCTCGCAACGGGTCGGTACTTCAAACGATGCGCGACGCTAGCACGAGGGCCACCGCGGCCGTGGCACTGACCCACCCGCACGCGAGGTGTCACCAGACGTAACGTCCGCCCTTACTTGAAGTGGCATTGACCCCCGTCCCAGCTAGACCGGCTGCAGGACGCTGTCCAGGCGGCGGGCGGCCCGCGGATGCTCCGCCCGGCCCGTGGCCAGCACGGTCGTGAGCTGGCGGCGCTGCTTCGTCAGCGCCCCTTGCAACTCGGGCGTGCTGTAGCCGCGGGCCAGTGAGGTTGTGACCTTGTGGCCCGCCTCATCCCAGGCCCAGGTGCCGACGACCTGACCGCCGGCCACGATGGTCGGCAGGACTTCACCAATCTGGTTGAAGGCTCGCCGGGCGGGCAGGGCGCCGAGATACCGGCGGCGCGATTCGAAGTAAGCCTTGAGCGCCACGTCTTCGTGGGCCAGGAAGTTCACGCCGGTCGTGCGCTCTTCGGCGGGCGCGGCACGGAAGGCGTCCAGCCGGTCGCGGTACAGGTACATCGGTGCATCACACCAGGGCGCGTATACCTCGACCCATTCGCGGCCCGACTCGGCCATGGCCGAGGTCACGGCCGACCGCGACAGGGCCGACCACCACATCACGTCCTTGAGCGTGGCCGGTCCATAGCGGTCGAAGTAGGCCAGCACCAGCTCACGAGTCGCCTTGCGACGGTCCATTGTGGTGTCGAGTTCGGGATACAGCGTGGCCGTGAGCCCAAAGGTCCGTCGCTCTCGGTTCCAGCCGACCGTGTCGTTGACGTAGGTGAGCGTGCCGCGTTCCCAAGCCAGCTTCAACGCCAGCCGGATCGTTGCCAGTGGTCGCTTTGGGCCGATGAGACGAGCTTCAATGTCGCGGTGGAACAGCGGGCCGTCCGCCAGCAGCGCGGCAATCGCGTCAATGGCTCGTGCCACCGACCGCAGGCCGACACCGGCGTTCGTGACGGCGCGGAGCGCGTCTCGCTCACGAAAGTGCAGGGTTGCGGCATGGGCGGCTGTGGCCAACGGCAGTGGCAAGGTGTGCAGCGTCTTGCGCATACAGCGTACCGTCGTCACCTCGGCGCGGACCTGCGGCGTGAACAAGCTCAACGCCACCGTAGGCGTGTGGCTGCGAGCCAGCACCGTGGCAAACGGCGACGGCAGCCGGGCCGCGTGCAGTCCCAGCGCGGCGTGCGCGACGTCCGCCACCGAATGGAATTTCACGCCCGCCGCCAAGCCCTGCTGACGTAGTAGCCAGTTCCATAGTTCGCCAGCCTCTTTGTCGCTTGCGTTATGGCTGGCGGAAACGGTTAGCGGGTGCGTCATGCGGTTATACTAACACGCCCGCTCGGTATATTTACGCCTATCCCTGGCGATTCCAGTTCGTTTCGACAAACTCGCGCAGCATTCGATATGTCTGCTCGGTTTCGGCCCATTGTTCGGGTCCGCCCCACCAATGACGTTCGTTGTGGTGGATGTGGAACTTGGACCAATCGCCGTCCCAATCTGCCTGAAGGTGCGTACCGTGAATCTGGTAGCGGTCGGCCTGGTCGTAGACCTGGGTGCCCGGCAACGGCACAAACCGGAACAGCGACACCCGGGATAGAGCTGAGTCCAGCTCGGTCAACAGCTGCATCGTCGCTTCGGTCGTTTCCCTGGTTTCGCCGGGAAAGCCGTGAATGATGAACACCTTGGCTTCAATGCCCGCATCGGCCGTGGCGAAGACCGCCCGCTTGATCTGCTCCTGCTTGGTGTTCTTGCGCATGGCCTTGAGCAGTGGCTCACTGCCCGACTCCATGCCGTACTTAACCTCGATGCAGCCGGAGCGGGCCATCTTGCCCAGCAGCGGGGCGTCAATCGTGTCCACCCGCGACAGGGCCGACCATTGTAAGCCCAGGTCTTCGATCTGCTCGCAGATATCGCCCACCTTGGCCTTGTTGACGATGAAGTTGTCATCCACGATGGCGAACCCCTCGATGCCGTATGCGTCGATGAGGTGGGTCAGCTCCTTGCGGGCGCTGACGCCGCTGCGGTACTGAATTCGGGTTTGCCCGGCCGCGCAGAAGCTGCACGGGAACGGGCAGCCGCGGCTAAACATGACGTGGGCCATGCGCAGGTCGCGCCCGGCCAGGCGGTCGGGAATGACGAAGTCGTCAGTCGGCAACAGGTGCCGCGCCGGCAGCGGCAGATCGTCGATGTTGCGCAGCAGTGGCCGGGGCGGCTCGCGGCGGACCTTGCCGTCTCGAACCCACAGTACCCCGGCCACGCCATCGAAGCGCTTGAACTCGGCACGGCCCAGAATTTCCAGCAGGCTTTCCTCCGACTCGCCGTCGGTGGCCACATGGGCGCGGAAGTCCTGCAGGCTGGTGGTCGGGTAGAAGTTGCAGTGTACGCCGCCGACCATGACCAGGGCGTCGTCGCGCAGGTGCGACCGCTGGCGGGCCTCGAGCATGAAGCCGTACGTGGCCGACGAAGCCAGACTGAAGCCCACCGCGTCGTAGCCGCGCAGGTCCAGTTCGGTGGCGGACGGCGTGACCTTCTCAATCGCCACGGTGTGCCCGGCCTGCTCGACCACCGCCGCCAGGTACAGCACCCCGAAGGGCGGGAACTCGCGGCGGTGCTCCTTGAACCGCGCCATGTCGTAGACCTCGGGATATACCAGCGCCACCCTCATAGCCCCTCCTCCTGTGTGGCCATCACGGTCTTGAGCTGGTCGGCCACCTGTTCGGCCGACGCCTCGCCGATGGTGAGGGCGTGCACCGGGTAGCCCGCGTTCGAAAGCTCCGCGGCCGCTTTGGCAAACAGCGCTGCTTCCCGGCGACTGGCCGCCAGGCTGGTGTCATGGAGCCGGCTGTACGTGCCGCGAGCAGCCGCCCGGCGGGCACAGTGCTCCGGCGGACCGGTGAGGATGAAGGCGAGGTCGGGCTGGGTGAGGCCGTCGTAGAGGTGCAGCACGAAGTCCGGCCCGAGCCCGTCCAGTTGGTCGAGCACCAGCGACGACGGCATGAAGCGGTCGCAGATCACCACCTGACCCGCCGTCAGCGCCGGGCTGATGACCGTGCGGTAGTGATGGTAGCGGTCAGCCGCGACCACCAGCGTCAGTTCGATGCCGCGAAAGTCATGGGTGCCGTGACGGGCCAGCCGTCCAATCGCCGAAGGCGACGGGGTGGTGGTCAGCAGGACATCCCGGCCGTCCTCTCGCAACCGCTTCCGCAGCAACGCGGCCACGGTCGTCTTGCCCACGCCGCTCGGGCCGTCCAGTGTCACGAGGAAGCCACGGTTACTTGGCACCGTTGCCCCCTCTCATGCATACGCTCGGTCGCGGTAAGTCAGAAATGGCCGGCCGACTACCCCTTTCGGTGACTCGCGGGTGCGCTCGGGTGACGAGAAATGACAGCCCGTCGCGTTGTCTTCAAGAGGTCGTGCTCTCGGTTGCGAACATGACGCCCGTTAGCGGTTCTTCTTCCAAGCCTTACGGCCTTGTGATACGTGGTATCCCTCTAGTGTCACGGCTACCGCCCACGGAATGCAAGGCTTGTGTTACGCGCCGCGATGGCGTTCGCGTCAGGCCTGGAGCGCTTGGCAAGTCGACTCGTTCTCGTGAGAGACTTTCCTCATCGCGCTTTGGTCGCTGCACGGCGGCAGGCGCAAATCTGGTCGGTGTGATCTTAGGTGTTTGAGGGCTGAGAAAAGACTCGATTCAGAGGCGTTCGTAATCTTTTACTATGAAGCACGCTCGCTGATATAGCTCGTCAAAGGTGATGACCTCAACGTCTTGGATTGCGTTTCGCTACATCTCGAACGAGCTTGTCTTTTCGGGGTTAACTCGCCTATTAACGGTGAGTTCCTCAAGACTTCTGCTGGAAAGTTTCGCCGCCCTCGCCGCCGCATCTTGACTCGGTTTCGATCAAGTATGTCCGAACCGCGCTGACGGCAACGTGATATTTCCTGGCGATCCTGTCGATAGTCCAGCAATCGCGGTAAAGCTCGACTGCGGCCTGCGCCTCATCCGGCTCTAGTCTGGAGAGCCCTGGTGCGCAGGCTGAGCCCTGCAAGCGCCGGAGCCGATCAACTGGGGCGAGCCGCCAGTTGGTCACGACACCGGACGGCGGCCGAAGTCTCGCTACCATCGGCGCCGGACAGCGGGAAGACCGCTGGCGACGGGAAAACCGGAACACCGTGTCGTTCGGGATCGGGTGATCGGATGGACGTCGTGGAAACGGATGTGCTCGTGATCGGCGGCGGGCCGGTGGGGCTCACCGCATCGGCGCTGCTCGCCGCCTATGGGGTCGACGCGATCACGGTGAGCAAACACGCGTCGACGTCTCCCAATCCACGGGCGCACTACATCAATCAGCGGACCATGGAGATCTTCCGCAACCTCGGATTCGAGGAGCGCGTGCACGAGGCCGGGACGCCGGTGAGCGCGCTCGGCAGCATCGTATGGGCGCTCAGCTTCGCCGGCCGCGAGCTCGCGCGGAAACCGGCGTGGGGCACCGGGCAGGACCGGATCGGCGAGTACGAGGCGACGAGCCCGTGCGGGATCTGGAACGTGCCGCAGCATTTCCTGGAGCCGGTGTTGCTCGACGCGGCACGGGAGGCCGGGGCCGACATCCGCTTCGGCACCGAGGCCGTCGAGCTGTCCGCGCACGAAGACCACGTACTGGTCACCGTCCGGGAGCGGCAAAGCGGCGCGGAACGCCGGATCCGCGCGCGGTACGTGATCGGGGCCGACGGGGCGCGCAGCACGGTGGCCGAGCAGGCCGGGTTCGAGTACGAACTCGACACCGGGGTGCTGAACTGGGCCGCCAACGTCTGGCTGGAGGCGGATCTGACCGATTTCTGTGCCCACCGGCCGGGCATGTTGTACTGGATGCACGCGCCCGGCGCCGGTTTCCACAGCAGCAGCGCGTGGATCTGCGTCCGGCCATGGACCGAGTGGGTCATGGCGCTCGTTTATCCGTCTTCCCGCGCCGAGCCGCACGTCGACGAGGAGACGGCGCTTGCGCACGCCCGGCGGACGATCGGCGATCCGTCCGTGGACGTCCGGATCAAGGCGATCAACCCGTGGTCGGTCGGTGCCGCGCTCGCCGGCGATTTCCGGCGGGGCCGCGTCTTCCTGGCCGGCGACAGCGCGCACCGGCACCCGCCGCCGAACGGGCTGGGCATCAACACCGGTGTCCAGGACGCGTTCAACCTGTGCTGGAAGCTGGCCATGGTGCTCGCCGGAACCGCGGGCGACGGGCTGCTCGACAGCTATCGGCTCGAACGGCAGCCCGTGGCGCGCGCGGTCATCGACCGGGCCATGACCAGCCTGGCGGACATGGATCCGTTGCTCGCCGCCTTCGGTGTCCAACACGGCCAAAGCGCCGAGGAGGGCTGGGCCAGGCTCGACGCTCTGACCGGCGATGGCGAAATCGGCGGGCAGCGACGTCGAGAGCTGTATGCGGCGCTGCGCTTGCAGGACGGTCAGTTCAACGGGCACAACGCGGAGTGCGGGCAGTATTACCGCGCCGGAGCGGTGTTTCCGGACGACGGCGCGGCGCGGGCGCCGGAGGACTACCGGCAGGTGCACCACCATCCTCGCAGCCTGCCCGGTCATCCGCTTCCGCACGCGTGGGTGGAGCGGGGCCGGACCGTTGTGTCCACAATAGACATAGCCGGCCGGGGCGGGTTCACCGTCCTCACCGGACTCGGCGGGACGGCGTGGGCGTCGGCCGCCCGGCAGGCGTCGGCCACCCTCGGCATACCCGTCGAGGTGGCCAATGTGGACTATCAGGGCGAGTACCACGACGTCTACGGCGACTGGGCCCGGGTCCGCGACCTGGACGAGTCCGGGTGCCTTCTGGTCCGGCCGGACCGGCACATCGCCTGGCGGGCCGAACACGCCGGCGGCGATCCGGCACGGGCGCTCACCGAGGTGTTGCGGGGGTTGCTTTCCCGGAGCTGAGCGCCGGGAAAGCACCGGGGCGGTACTAGTCCGCGGCCTCGGCGAGCACCAGGCTGACGGGCGAGTCCGGCCGCAGGGTCCGGGTGTGGCGCAGCCCCGCGGTCTCGAAGAGGGCGGCGAACTCGGCCTCGGTGCGTTCCCTGCCTTCGTTGAGCGCGAGCATGATGATGTCGGCCATCTTCGCCGGATGCGGCCGGTCGCCTTCCGGGACCACGGCGTCGACCACGATCACCTCGGCGCCCGGTGTCAGGGCCGCGCGGACGTTGCCCAGGATGCGCCGGGCCGAGGAATCGTCCCAGTCGTGCAAGATCCGGGAGAGCACGTAGACGTCTCCGCCCGGGGGAACCGAGGCGAAGAAGTCGCCCGCCACGACCTCCGCGCGATCGCGGACCCCGGCGTCGGCGAGCACCTGGCCCGCCCCGTGCGCGGTGTGTTCCTGGTCGAAGACCACCGCGGTCAGTTCCGGATGCTTTTTCAGCAGGCCGGCCACCAGATAACCGTGCCCGCCCCCGACATCGACGACGCGTTTCACGCTCGAGAAATCGTAGGCCTCCGCGGTCACGGCGTGCACCTGCTGGGCGTTGTCGCCCATCGCGCTGTCGAACGTTTCGGCGGTTTCCGGATGATCGGCCAGATAGGACCAGAGGTCGGTACCGTGGACGTGCCGGAAGGCGGACCGGCCGGTGCGAATGCTGTGCCCGAGTTCCGTCCAGGTCTGCCAGTGTTCCCGCCCGCCCCGCATCCGGGCTATCGCCCGCACCGAATTCGGCGCGTCCTGGCGGAGTGCTGCGGCGGGCGGGGTCAGTGCGAACGTGCGCGACGCGGTTTCGGTGAAGATCCCCACGGTGGCCAGTGTGCGCAGGGCTCGGTACAGGCCGTCCGGATTCGCGCCGACCCGCTTCGCCAGATCGTCCACCGGCAGGGGCCCGGCACCGAGCGCGTCGGCGACGCCGAGTTCCGCTATCACGTGAATGAGTTGTGCGACCAGAACTCCGTCCATCATGCGGGTGACGAACGCCGCTGGTGTCTCTTCGGGTGTTCCGGGCATGAAAAACCCCTTTCCGGGTGCCGGGAAATGTGCGGAGAGCGGGAAATGGCAAAGGTGAAGACCGGCGAAATTCCGGGTCCCGATCGTGCTTCCACGCTAATCCAGTACCGGGTCCCGGGCAATAGCCGGGGAATCGCGCGGCGGTGTCGGTTGTTCGATTTCGCCGAGGGCAGCCGGTGTCCGGCGGGCTGGTCAGTCCCGCGAGCCGCACACCTCCAGCGACTGGTGGATGACCTCGTTCATCTCGTGGGCGGCTTCCGTGTCGTACACCGAAAAGCGGGCCTGCACGTCGAGCAGCCGCCGGTGCGCCCGGCCGGACCGGACGTCCCTGGCCATGGCCAGCGCCGCGCGCGTCGCCTCCGCCGCTCCTTCGACCTCGCGCAGCGCCAGCCGTGCCTCCGCCACCGAAAGCTGGTGCAGCAGCCGGTTCCGTTGCTGATGTCTGCCGAGCTCGCGGAGGCCGTTCATCAGGTGCGCTTCGGCGCGGTCCGGATGACCGAGTTCCAGCCGCGCCCGTCCCGCGTCCGCCTCCAGCACCGCGCGGTTGACCCAGCGGCTCCAGGTCGGCGCGTCCCCGGTGCAGGTCTCGGCGAGCGCGCCCGCGGCCCGCATCAGCGCCGTTTCGCACGCGGTCCGTTCGCCGAGCTGGGCGTGTGCCCTGGCCTGCCGGGTGGCGAGCAGGGACCGCACGGTACCGGCGGTGCCGCCGTCCGCGCCCTGGGCGGCGATCTTGATCAGCCGGAGCGCGTCCTGCGGGCTGCCGTACCACATGAGGTGATAACCGAGGCAGGAAAGGATGTACGCGCCGAGATCCCGGTCTCCCGCGAGACTCGCCGCGCGCAGCCCGGCGAGCAGGTACCGGTGCCCGCGCGCCTGGTCGCCGAGATCGGCCACCAGCCAGCCGACCAGCTGTGCCAGTTCGGCGATCACCCGGTACAGCCGGACTCCGGTCGCCGCGTCGTAGGCGCCTTCCCGCGCCAGGCGCGACGCCCAGCGCAGATCGTGCAGGATCCAGCCCGCCACCAGCTTGCCGCCCTGCGCCTTCTCCAGCGCGCGCAGCTGCTCGGCCCGGTGCACCAGTGTGTCGACCATGTCGGGCGTGACCTCCGCGCCGCGGAGGCTGGCACGCAACGGCTCGCGGGGAGCGGTCAGCCAGTCCACGCCCGCGGCGACCAGAGCGGACCCGGAAATTGGCGCGGGCGCGGCGGTTCCGTCCTCGGGCCCGTGCTCGAGAAGCTGCCGCAGGGCGTGTCCGATGTAGGCCTCGGACCACGGCAGGTCGATGTCCTGGTTCCACTGCTTCCTGGCATCGGCGGGGGTGCGGCCTGGCCAGATCGCGCCGACCTCGATAATCTCACCCAGACGGTCCGAAAGGATTCCGGCGACGACTTTCGCCAGATGGCCACGGGGATAGGAGCCCTTCAACCAGCCGTACGGCGCTTTGCTGCTTATTGTGCCTTGGCCGTGAAGACGATTTATCTCACGGGCAAGACGCTCCGGCGACCAATGCAACTTGTCGAGGTATACGGCAAGCGACGCCATTAGCTCTGTCCCCCGCCCTCACGCCCACGCCCCCAAAACCGTCCATGAGTTGTCCTCAGAGTGGCACGAACGCACCACTTCGCGCGGCGTCCGGCGTAAGAATCACCCGACCGGACCAGGACGCGAGCTGGTACTGCCGGAGCGTCACCGACGGCGCTGACGATGCTGACCATTCTGACCAATCTGACCACGTACGGGGTTTCCCGCGCTGAGCCGCGGGGGTGCAATGGGGTGTGCCGGTACCGGCTCCGAAGTGGATAACCGTGCGGCCCGGGGGTCTCGGAAGCGCTTTCTCCCGGCGCCGCCGGGACACGGCCCGCGGGGTGAGCCATCGGCGGAAATCGCCGTGACCAAGAGATGTCCGTCCGGAAGCGAATCGCTTGCCCGGTTCCCTCCTGAAGAGCGGAACTCCTTGCCACGGCGTCAATCGGGAGCGCGTGATCACCCGTGCAACATTCAGCCGGACCGCTTGCGACGGTTGGCCGAGTGTGTGTGACACCGGCCGGTCCTTTGTCGCGAGCCGGAGTGCGACGAGAGGAGTCCCATGCCGGATCGGGAAACCGGAACGAAGGAGATGTTGCTGCTCCGCTGGAGTGCCTATCAGCCCGAGGTGTTTCCCACCGAGACGATTCCCGTGGCCGCGGTGCTGCCATCCGACTCTCCCCGGATACGGGGCCAGGACGCTGAGCACGTGCGGACGCTGGCCGGGATCGACACCGGGCTGCCGCCGATCGTGGTGCACCGGCCGACCATGCGGGTCGTGGACGGTATGCACCGGCTCGGTGCCGCGGTGCTGCGGGGCGAAACCCGCATCACGGCGCGGTTCTTCGAGGGCAGTGCGGAGGACGCGTTCGTGCTCGCGGTCCGGCTGAACGCCGTCCAGGGACTGCCACTATCGCAGGCAGACCGCAGTTCGGCCGCCGTGCGCATCATCGGCACGCACCCGCACTGGTCCGACCGCATGATCGCGGTCGCCACGGGACTTGCGCACAAGTCGGTCGCCTCGATCCGCCGGCGCACGCTCGAAGCCGGTGAAGACGAACCCGCCGACCGGATCGGCAGGGACGGCAGGCGCAGGCCGGTGAACTCCGCGGAGGGCAGGCTGCGCGCGAGCAGGCACCTCGCCGAAAACCCGCGGGCGACGCTGCGGGAAATCGCGCAGGTGGCCGGAATCGCGGTCGGCACGGCGCGTGACGTGCGGCTCAGGGTGCGGCAGGGGCGTGATCCGCTGCCCGACAAGCAGCGCGCCGCGGACGAGCGGAAACCCCGGCAGGGGAAGGTGTCCGCGGCCGAACCCGCCGAGTCCGCCGTGGTCACCCGGATCCGCGACCGCGGACAGCCTTTCCGTGATCTCCGAAGGGATCCCTCGCTGCGCTACACCGAGGCGGGCCGGACTCTGCTCCGGCTGCTCGACGCGCACGCGGTGGGCGTGGACCGGTGGAGCTGGCTGCTGGCGGGGGTTCCGGTGCACTGCCGGACGGCGGTGGCGCACGCGGCGCGCGGGTGTGCCCAGTCCTGGCTGCGTTTCGCGCAACAGCTCGAAGAACACGACCCGGAGTAGCGCGCCGGGAATCGCCCGACCTTGACAACCGGAACGTTATCCCGTTAGCGTGCTAAGCGGATAACGTTCCGATTGGGCGGCGGTCGTGCGGACGCGCGACCCGGGAGGTGAAAGCGGTGCTGGATCTCGGACTCGCGCTGCTGCGGGTGCCCGCCGGGCTGCTGCTGATGGGGCATGGCGCGCAGAAACTGTTCGGCTGGTTCGGGGGCGACGGGCCCGAGGGCAGCGGGAAGGGCCTGGAATCACTCGGCTACCGCCACGGCAAGGCCATGGCGATCCTGGCGGGGCTGGTCGAGATCGCGGCGGGCGCGGGCCTCGCTCTCGGCCTGCTCACGCCGCTGGCCGCCGCGGCGACCATCGGGACGATGGTCAACGCCGCGGTGTCCGCGCACGGCAGCAACGGGCTGTGGGCGCAGAACGGCGGCTACGAGTACCCGCTCGTGATCGGGACGCTGGCCGCAGGGCTCGCGATGCACGGGCCGGGGAAGGTGTCGATCGACGGCCTCTTCGGCTTCGCGGAAACCGGGTTCTGGTGGGGAATCGGCGCGATCGTGCTCGGCGTGCTCGCCGCGGCGGGTGCGCTGGGCGGCCGCCGGAAACCGGCCTAACGCCGTGCCGGACGGTTCGGCGGCCGCGTCGTCCCGCGACCGGGGGCAGGTGAAAGGGGAGACGATGCCGGGGGGAACCGCCGGCGCGGCGCGCCGGCCATGGCGGGAGCGGCGGGCCCCGGCGCTGGCGCTGTTGTGCGCCGCCCAGTTCATGGTCGTGCTGGACACCACGATCGTCAACGTGGCTCTTCCGTCGATCCAGCAGGAACTGCGGTTCGCCTCCCAGGCCGACCTGCAGTACGTGGTTTCCCTGTACGCCTTGACGTTCGGTGGTTTCCTCGTCTTCGCGGGCCGGGTGGCGGACCTGTTCGGCAGGCGGCGGCTGTTCGGGCTGGGGCTGCTGGTGTTCACCCTCGCGTCGCTCGTCTGCGGGCTCGCGCCCACCGCGACCGTGCTGCTCGTCGGCCGGACGCTGCAGGGGCTCGGCAGCGCGATGGTCTCGCCCGCCGCGCTGGCACTGCTCACGATGCGGTTCCCGGAAGGGCGCGAGCGCAACCGCGCGCTGGGAGTGTGGGGCGCGGCGGGCGGCGCGGCGGGCGCGACCGGCCTGATCCTCGGCGGTGTGCTCACCGCCGGTCTCGGCTGGGAATGGGTTTTCTTCATCAATCTCCCCGTCGGGGTGGCCGCGATGATCGCCGCGCCGCGGTTGCTGCCGTCCGGGCGGGTGCCGGATGTGGATCGCAGGCTGGATCTCGGCGGGGCGCTCAGCATCACGCTCGCGCTCGGGCTGCTCGTCTTCGCGTTCAGCCGCAGCGCGGACGCGGGATTCCTCGACGGCACGACGATCGCGCTGTTCGCCGGGGTGATCGTGTTCCTGGTCGTATTCGTCGTGGTCGAACGGCGAGTGGCCAATCCGGTCGTCGCCTTCCGGCTCTTCCGGCTGCCAGGGGTGACCGGTGCCAATGTGACCGCGCTGCTGCTGAATACGGTCATCGCCTCGCATCTGTTCTTCACCACGCTGTATGTCCAGCGCGTACTCGGCTTCTCCGCATTCGAAACCGGGCTCGCCTTCCTGCCGAACAGCGCGCTGGTGCTCGTGGGTTCCAGTATCGGATCCCGGCTGGCGGCGAAAGCAGGCCTCAACCGATTGCTCGCCGTCGCTCTCGGCATCATCGGAGTCAGCGCGGTGTTGCTGAGTGGCGTGTCCGTCGACGGAACCTATGCCGTTACCGTGCTACCGGGATTCGCATTGGCCGGGCTCGGATTGGGTATCGCGTTCGTGGCGGTGACGATCGGTGCCACGGCCGGCGTCGAGCAGCGGCTTCAGGGACTCGCTTCGGGGATCGTGAACTCCGCGCAACAGGTGGGTTTCGCTGTCGGTATCGCGGCCGTGGTCTCCGCGGCCATGGCCATGGGCGGCGCGACCGGGGACGCCGATACCGGCAGCCTGGTCGCGAGTTATTCGGCGGGATATGTCATCGACGCCGTTCTCGCGGCGGTGGCCGCTGTCGCCGCGCTGTTCCTCGTGCGTGGCCGGTCGTCCGCCGAAACCGGGGCGGGTGCTCGTAAAGCGGGTTAGCCTTGCCCGCGGCGGGAATGGCGGGCTGCTCGATCGACGGCGGATGCCCGCCGAGCGCGCCCGGATGTCTCGCCGGGCGCGCTTCGTTGTTCAGCTGGGGAATTTCCCCGGTTGAACTTATCGAAACTCCGACAGCGCCGAGGTGACCCGACTGTGCAACAAGGAATCGGCGTCGCTGTAAACTGCATGTTTCCGGAACGCGGCGGAAAGTGACTCGCTCGTCGCGCGGAGAATTGATACAGCGTTTTTGATTGCGCTTTCTGCTCCGTTCGTGTGCCGACTCCGAGGCACTGTGTGACGCTCGGTGTCCGCCGGGACTCGTCGTCCTCGCGAACTCCGTCCGTGCGGTGGGGAGATCGTTTGACACCCGGGTGAATCGCGGGATATACAGTATTCGTCCAGCTTGACCGACGGGTGACGAAGAGAATCGTTTCCCGTTTATCCCAGCACTCTTCCGCGCAGCTGAAATGTTCCTGTGCCGCTGTGTCCGGCGATGCTGGTTTCTTTACTACTGGGGAAGGTGTTCGTATCTTGTTGTCAACACCTCATGAAGCCTGTGGTAAACGCGTACGGCTGAGCAGGCTGACTCGGCAGAACAAAGACGGAATCTTTCTTGTCCCGATGGACCATTCCATCACGCTCGGGCCGATCACCACCGCGGCGGGCCTCGAGCACCTGGTCGCCGTGGTTTCCGCGAACGGGGCGGACGGCGTGGTGCTGCACAGCGGGCGTGCCCGCTTCGTGGATCCGGAGCTGTTCCGCGATCTTTCGCTGATCGTGCATCTGAGCGCGAGTACCGACCAGGCTCCCGACACCGACGAAAAAGTTCTGGTCTCGGCGGTGGAACAGGCCGTCACGCTCGGCGCCGACGCGGCGAGCGTGCACGTCAACCTCGGTTCCGGCACGGAGTCCGCGCAGCTCGCGGATCTCGGCCGGGTCGCGGCCCGGTGCGGTCAGTGGGGCATGCCGCTGATCGCCATGATCTACCCGAGAGGACCGCGGATCGAGAATCCCGCGGACCCGTCACTGGTCGCCCACGCCGCGAACATCGCCGCGGATCTGGGTGCCGACATCGTGAAGACGACATACACCGGCTCGGTCGACACCATGGCCGAAGTCGTCGAGACCTGCCCCATCCCCGTGGTCGTCGCCGGCGGCGCGCGCACCGAAACCGAAACCGACCTCTACACCTCGATCGAAGCGATCATGCGTTCCGGCGCGGCCGGTGTCGCGGTGGGACGCAACGTCTTCCAGGCGCGCGAGGTGAGCAGGGTGACCCGGCGGATCGCCAACATCGTGCACGGCATCACCAGTCGCGAGCAGGGCATCGCGTCCTAGTCTGAGGAGTGAACCGATGAAGCTGGCCTGGATAGATCTGCGTGGTCTCGACGAGCCGAAAGCCGTCGCCGAGGAGGCGATGCACGTGGGAATCCACGGGGTGCTCTCGGACGACCCGGTGCTGTTGAACACCATTCCGCCGTCGGTCAAACGGATCGGGATCGTCACCGAACACACGGACGCCGTCCTCATCGGTGAACTCCGCGCCGCGGCCGACGTGGTGGTGGTCGACCACCGCAGGATGGCCGACTGGCCGGACGGCGGGCTTTCCGATGGGGAGAGCGCGGAACTCGGGGCGTACGTGGTCGTCGACGACCATCCTTCGCTGGAAGCCGCGTGCTCCTGGGCGGCACGGATCGGCTGGACCGTCGTCGACTTCAAGGATCCGACGAAGATCCCGCTGGAGATCGTGCTCGCGGCCGCGGACGAGGCGGAGGGGCGGACGGTCACGGTGGTGCACGACCTCGAAGAGGCCGAGATCGTGCTCGGCGTGCTCGAACGCGGTTCGGACGGGGTGCTGCTCAAGCCGGCGGGCGTGGGCGACGCGACCGAACTGGTGGCACTGACCCGGGCGAGCACGCCGTCGCTGGCGCTCGAAGAACTCGAGGTCACCGGGATCACGCACATCGGCCTCGGGGAACGGGTGTGCGTCGACACCTGCTCGTATCTCGGCTACGACGAGGGAATCCTGGTCGGTTCCTACGCCGGCGGCATGATCCTCGCGTGCAGCGAAACGCATCCGCTGCCATACATGCCGACCCGGCCCTTCCGGGTCAACGCGGGCGCCGTCCACTCGTACACGCTCGGCCCGGCCAACCGAACCCGTTATCTCAGCGAACTGGGGTCGGGTTCGGAACTGCTCGCGGTGCGGACCAACGGGGAGACCCGGCGTGTCGTCGTGGGCCGGGCGAAAATCGAGACCCGGCCGCTGCTGCGGATCGAGGCCCGCTCGGCCGCGGGCACCTCCGTGGACCTGGTCGTGCAGGACGACTGGCACGTGCGGGTGCTCGGCCCCGGGGCGGAGGTCCTCAACGTGACCGAGCTCAAGCGCGGCGAAAAGCTCGCCGGGCTCACCATTCCCCAGCCACGACACGTCGGATACGCGGTCCGGGAGTTCCTGCTCGAGAAGTGAGCCGGCTCCCGGACGCCGTGCCGGCGCACGGAGGTGAAGGCTGTGCATGTCAGAGTGCAGAAATACGGCGGTACGTCGCTGGGTGACAGCACCCAGGTCGGCCGGGTCGCCGACCGGATCGTGGCCGCACATCGCTCGGGTGGCCCGCTGGTGGTCGTGGTCTCGGCGATGGGCGGCACGACCGACGACCTGCTCCGCCTCGCCCGTTCGGTCGGCTCGCCGCCCGAGGGCCGGGAACTCGACAGGCTGCTGAGCACAGGGGAATGCGCCTCCGCGGCCCTGATGACGCTGGCTCTCCAGCATCGGGACACCCCGGCGTGCTCGCTCACCGGCGCCGAGGCCGGGATCGTCACCGACGGCCAGCCCGGCCGGGCCCGCATCGTCGATGTCGAACCGGGCCGCATCCGGGCCGAACTGGCCGAAGGTCGCGTCGTCGTGGTGGCCGGTTTTCAGGGCAGGGCAAGGGAAGGCGGGTACCTCACCACGCTCGGCCGCGGCGGCTCGGACGCCACCGCGACAGCGCTCGCCGCGGCGCTGCGGGCCGAGGTGTGCGAAGTGGGCACCGACGTCGACGGCGTCTATACGGCCGATCCGCGGTGGGTGCCCGAAGCACGGCTGCTCCGGCATCTCTCCTACCCGCACATGCTGGAACTGGCCAGAGGGGGCGCGAAGGTGCTCATGACACGGTGCGTCGAATTCGGGATGGTGCACCAGGTTCCGTTGTGGGTCCGGGCGGCCACCGGCGACAGCCCCGGCACCTGGATCGGCAGACGCCCGCCCCGCCACGCGCCGGAGTTCTCCGAGCACTCGGCCGTGGTGGGCCTGGCACACCTGGCCGGGCAGACCTGTTACACCGTGGCGGGGCTGGCCGACGAGCCGGAGGCGTTCGCGAACGCCTTCGCGGCGATCGTGGAGGCCGGTGTCGTCCCGGACCTGACGGCCAGAACGGCGTCGGCCACCCGGTCCGGTGGGGTCGATCTGTCCTTTGTGGTGTCCGAAGAGGACGTTCCGAGGGCGGACGCCGCGCTGGCGGACGTGCACCGGTCCTGTGACTTCGACCAGGTTCACCGGTCGGAGAAGGTGGGCAAACTTTCCGTTGTCGGTACCCGGCTCCGGTCCGATCCGGAGATCTCGGCCACGTTGCTGAGAGCGCTTTCCGCTGCCGATGTCGCGGTGCGGCGGACGGAGATCGGCGACGGCCGGATCGTGGTGCTGTGCCCGGAGGAGCAGCTGGTGCCCGCGCTGGCCGCCGCGCACGACGCGTTCGTCCTTTCCGGACACCTCGCCGGAGCGCGCGCCGAGGAGGCGGGCGGTCAGGTCCCGATCACGAGCCCCGATTCCACGCACTGAAGCGGAGGCAGTGATGAGTACACACCAGCACCGGAGCGGACACGGTGGCCAGGAACGGCGAATCGGCGTCATCGGCGCCGGTATCGCGGGGCTGACCACCACGATCGCCTTGCACAGGGCGGGTTTCCCGGTCACGGTCTTCGAACGGACGCCGGTCATGGACGTCGCCGGGGTGGGCATCCAGCTCACCCCCAACGCGAGCAGGCTGCTCGCCCGGCTCGGGCTGGCCGAGCGGCTGGCCGACGTCGCTTCGCGGCCGAGGTCGGTGGACGTGCATCGCTGGGACGACGGCAGCCTGCTCACCCGGATGCCGCTCGGTGACGAGTGCGCCGGGCTCTTCGGCGCCCCGTATTACACCGTGCACCGGGGCGATCTGCAGCGCGTGCTGCTCGACGCCGTCCCCCCGGAGTACCTGGAACTCGGTCACCGCTGCACCGAGGTGCGTGCCGGTTCCGGTGCGGCCACGGCCGTCTTCGCCAACGGCGCCCGGCAGGAATTCGACGTACTGCTCGGCGCCGACGGTATCCATTCGGTCGTCCGGCGGACGATGGTGGCGGACGCGCCGAAGTTCTCCGGGCTGATCGCCTATCGCGGGCTGGTCGACGCGGACGACGTCCCCGAGTTCCGCGACGATCACCGCTTACGGGCCTGGTTCGGGCCGGGCCAGCATTGCGTGTGCTACCCGGTTTCCGCCGGGCGCGCGCTCAGCTTCACCGCGATGGCGGCCGCGGACATCGGGCAGGACACGGCGGTTTCCCCGGCGGGGCGCCGGGATTCCCTGCTCGCCGCCTACCGCGGCTGGGATCCGCGGCTGGTGGCCCTGCTCGCCGCCGCGGACGGGGTCAGCAGGTGGGAACTGCACGACCGCAACCCGTTGTCCCGCTGGAGCACGCCACGCCTCACCCTGCTCGGTGACGCGGCGCATCCCATGCTCCCGTTCCGCGCGCAGGGCGCGAACCAGGGGATCGAGGACGCCGTCGTGCTGGCGGAATGCCTTGCCACGGCCGGAGAAGACGCTTCGGCGGCGCTGTACCGCTACGAACGCGCGCGAAGGCCGAGGACCACCCGGATCCAGCGGGACTCCCGGGAAAGCGCGCGGGCCTTCCACCTCGGGGACGGCGGCGGTCAGCACGAGCGGGACCGGCGGATGTCCGGTCAATGGACGTTGCGCAGCCACGAATGGCTGTTCGGGTACCGGGCGGAGCACGCGGCCGTGGCGTGAACGCACCACCAGACACACCAGAAGGGACTGTTCGGTATGCCGTCTACCCAGACCGCCCGCAGTGTCGGAGTGCTCGGCACGGGCGCCTATCTCCCCGCGCGCTTCGTGCCCAATGACGAGGTCGCGCCGCCCGCGGGGGTCGACGACGAATGGATCGTGCGGAAGACCGGAATCCGGGGCAGGCACTGGGCCGAGCCGGACGAGGCGACCTCCGACCTCGCGCTGGCGGCCGCGGAGGCCGCGCTGTCGCGGGCAGGCGTGGACGCCGGCGCTCTTTCGCTGATCGTGGTCGCGACTTCGACGCCCGACTCCCCGCAGCCGCCGACCGCCACGGTGCTCGCGGACCGGCTCGGCGCGCCGCCCACCGCGGCCGCGTTCGACCTGAACGCGGTGTGCAGCGGATTCGTGTTCGCCACCGACCTCGGCTGGCGCGTCGCCGCGGCGGCCGAGGACGGCCACGCGCTCGTCGTCGGCGCGGACATCTATTCGCGGATCACGGATCCGCTCGACCGGCGGACCGCGGTGCTGCTCGGTGACGGGGCGGGCGCCGTGGTGCTGGGCCCGGTCGGCGACGGCCGGGGCGTCCTCGCGACCCGGTTGCTGACCTTCGCGGAGTACCGGGGACTCGTCGAGGTTCCCGCGGGTGGCAGCCGGATGCCCGCGTCGACGGCGACGCTCGCGGGGCGGCAGCACTACTTCCTGATGGAGGGGCGAAGCGTCGTCGAGTTCGTGCGCAAGCACATTCCGCCCGCGGTCAACTCGTTCCTCAGCGAGAACCGGATCGCCCCGGAGCGGATCCGGCACCTGATCACCCACCAGGCGAACGGGAAGCTGATCCGGACCCTCGCCGAGGATCTCGGGCTCCCGGAGGCGCGGCTGCACACCACCGTCGAGCGGTACGGGAACACCGGCGCGGCATCGGTCGCGGTCACCCTGGACGACGCCGCCCGCGCCGGCGTGCTCGAGCCCGGCGATCTGGTGCTGCTGGCGGCTTTCGGCGGCGGGATGTCCATCGGCCTGGCGTTGCTCCGCTGGTGACGGCTCGAAGGGATCGAGGAAGGCGAGGTGAGTGACCATGGTGCTCGATGAGGACACCGTCGAGTCCTATCTGCGCAGGATCGGGGCCAAACGGCCGGCACATCCGGACGCCGGCGCCTTGCGCGTCCTGCAGGAACGGCACGTGATGTCCGTGCCCTTCGAGAACGTCGACTGTTATGTCCGCCGTCCCCTCGGCCTCGGCGAAGCCGCCGTGCGGAAGGTGGCCGAGCGGCATCGCGGAGGCGGCTGCTACGAGCTGAACTCCGCTCTGGGGCTGTTGCTCCGCGCGCTGGGATACCCGGTCACCGTGCTCGGCGCGCGGGTCTACCACGGGGACGTCCTGATGCCGCCGCTGCGGCATCTGGTCCTGCTCGTCGAGACGCCCGAAACGTGGCTGGTGGACGTCGGATTCGGGTTCGGCAAGGACCGCAACAGCCGGTTCCCCCTGCGGTTCGGCGACCGGTCCCCGCAGCAGGATCCGCACGGTGAGTACCTCCTGGTGGACGCGCCGCACGGCGACGTCGACGTGGTGCGGGACGGGACGCCGTTGTACCGGCTGGAGCGGCATCCACGCGACATCGGCGAGTTCGAGGCGACGCTGTGGTGGTTCCACACGGCACCCGAATCACCGATGTTGCAGGCGCTCTTCTGCGTCCGGCAGACCGAAACCGGGCGGGTGTCGCTGAAGAACCGGACGCTCGTGCGCACGGCGGGCGCGGAGCGGACCACCGTCACGCTCGAGAGCCGTGAGCAGGTGCGGGAGGTACTGGCGGCCGAGTTCGGCATCGAGGTCCCCGGCCTCCCGGACTTCGAGCGTCCCCCGGGAGAGCTGGCCCGGATCATCGCGGCCGAGATCGCCGCGGCGGCCGCCCCTCGAGGGGAGCGGGCGTGATGGAGACGACGATTACCGATGTGTTGGTCGTCGGCGCGGGCCCGACCGGCCTGATCGCGTCCGCGTTGCTGGCCAGGTACGGCATCGACAGCGTCACGATCAACAAGAACGGCGGTACCCATCCGACGCCGCGCGCGGTGTTCATCAATCAGCGGTCGGTGGAGATCTTTCGTGAACTCGGGGTGGAGGACGAGGTGATGCGGGCGGGGACGCCGATTCGCGCGCTGGGCAACAATGTCTGGGCGACGAGTTTCGCGGGGCCGGAGCTGGCCAGGCTGCGTGCCTGGGGGACGGGTCCGGATCGGCGTGGTGAGTACGCGGCGACAAGTCCCTGCGAGATCGTCAACGCGCCGCAACATGTTCTCGAACCCGTTCTCCTTGGCGGGGCACGGAAAGCGGGCGCCGATATCCGGTTCGGTCATGAACTCCTCGCGCTCACCGAAGAAACCGATCACGTGCTCGCCACAGTTCGTGATCACGGGGCGGAGGCCGAGTATCGCGTCCAAGCACGGTATGTCATCGGTGCCGACGGCGGCCGGAGTCTTACGGCTAAGCACGCGGGGATCGGTTATGAGGACGAGAGCGGGGTGCTCAACTGGGCCGCGAATGTCTGGCTGGAGGCCGATCTCACCGAGCACTGCGCGCACCGGCCCGCGCTGATCTACTGCATCCACGAGCCGGGCGCGCGGTTCCACAGCAGCAGCTGGGTCTGCATCCGGCCGTGGCACGAATGGATCATGAGCATCATCTACTCCGGGGAACAGGGGAAACCGGAGCTCGACGAGGAGACTGCCCTCGGCTACGCGCGCGGGATGATCGGCGACCCGGCGGTGGACGTCCGGGTGAAGGCGATCAGCAACTGGTCCGTGGACCGGGCACTGGCTGCCGAGTTCCGGAAGGGGCGGGTGTTCCTGGCGGGGGACAGCGCGCATCGTCATCCGCCGCCCAACGGGCTGGGAAGCAACACCGGGATGCAGGACGCGTACAACCTCGCCTGGAAGCTCGCCATGGTCGTGCGGGGACAGGCCGGGGACGAGCTGCTCGACAGCTACCAGACCGAACGCAAACCCGTGGCGAGCGCGGTTCTCGAGCAGACCATGCAGAGCCTGCGGTACATGGACCCGATGATCACCGCGCTCGGGGTCCAGCCGGACCAGAGCGCCGAGGAGATGTGGGAGCGGATCGCCGAGTTGTCGGCCGCGACGGAACGCGGTCGTGCACGCAGGCGCGAACTCCGCGAGGCTGTTCGGCTCCAGCAGTACCACTACAACTGCCACGGCGCCGAGGCCGGGCACCGCTACACCGACGGTGCGCTGGTCGCCGCCGGGTCCCCGCCGGTACCCGACCGGGACGAACGGTTGTACTTCCGGGCGGACACCTATCCCGGCTCGCCGGTTCCGCACGCGTGGCTGGAGCATCTCGGTACTCCTTTGTCCACAGTGGACGTCGTGGGGAACGGGGTTTTCACCCTGGTCACCGGAATCGGCGGCCAGCCCTGGGTCCAGGCCGCGGAGCAAGTGGCGAGGAAGCTGGGCATTCCCTTGTCCAGCGCCGTCGTGGGCCATCACGAGCAGTACCACGACACCTACGGCGACTGGGCCGCCCTGCGTGACATCGACGACACCGGCTGTCTCCTGGTCCGTCCCGATCGCCGCATCGCCTGGCGCGCCAGGGAGCTTGCCGCGGATCCCGCGGGCGAACTCGCCACCGTGCTCCTGCGCGTGCTCCGGCGTTCCGGCTGAGATCGCCGACCGAAGACAGGAGTGTGCTCGATGGAGACGACGGTTACCGATGTGCTGGTCGTCGGCGCGGGCCCGACCGGCCTGGTCGCGTCCGCGTTGCTGGCCAAGTATGGAATCGACAGCGTCACGGTCACCAAACACGAGGACACCGCGCTCAGCCCGAGGGCCCACATCGTCAATCAGCGGTCGGTGGAGATCTTCCGTGAGCTCGGCGTGGAGGACGAGGTGATGCGGGTGGGGACGCCGATTCGCGCGCTGGGCAACAATGTCTGGGCGACGAGTTTCGCGGGGCCGGAGCTGGCCAGGTTGCGTGCCTGGGGCACGGGGCCGGAACGACGCGGTGAGTATCTGGCGGCGAGCCCCTGTGAACTCGTCAACGCACCGCAACATCTTCTCGAGCCCGTTCTCCTTTCGGGGGCGAGGAAGGCGGGTGCGGACATCCGTTTCGGTCATGAACTCGGGGAATTCACGGAATATCCCGATCACGTGCTCGCCACGGTTCGTGATCACGGGGAGGGGACCGAGTATCGGGTTCAGGCGCGGTATGTCATCGGTGCCGACGGTGGGCGGAGTCTTACCGCGAAACAGGCGGGGATCGGTTATGAGGACGAGAGCGGGGTGCTCAACTGGGCCGCGAATGTCTGGCTGGAGGCCGACCTCACCGAATACTGCGCGCACCGGCCTGCCGCGCTGTACTGGATCTACCGGCCCGGTGACGGATTCCACTGCACGACGTGGATCTGTGTGCGGCCGTGGACGGAATGGGTGATGGCGGTCGTCTTCCCCGAGCAACACGAGGAACCCCCCGTTCTGGACCACGAGACCGCGTTGGCCTACGCGCGGGGAATGATCGGGGACCCGGCGGTGGACGTCCGGGTGAAATCCGTCAACACTTGGTCCGTCGGCCAGGCGTTGGCCGGTGAGTTCCGGAAGGGACGGGTATTGCTGGCGGGGGACAGCGCGCATCGGCATCCGCCGCCCAACGGATTGGGGAGCAACACCGGGATGCAGGACGCGCACAACCTCGCCTGGAAACTCGCCATGGTCGTCCAGGGGCACGCTGGGGACGAACTGCTCGACAGCTACCACACCGAACGCAAGGAGACCGGACGCGTCGTCGTGGACAGCGTGATGCGCAGCCTGCGGAATCTGACTCCGCTCGCGGAAGCCTTCGGATTCGCCCCGGGAAGATCCGAAGAAGAGACGTGGGCGCGGATCGCCGAATTGTCGGCCGACACCACCCGCGGCCGCGAACGCAGACGCGAACTCCGTGAGGCCGTGGAACTCCAGCACCACCAGTACAACTGCCACGGCGTGGAATGCGGGCTGCCCTACACCGGCGGAGCATTGGTGCACGACGACGGGCTGCCACCCCGGGAGCCGAGCGCCGGCGAGCGGTTGCGTTTCCGGGCGAGCACCCGTCCCGGTTCGCCGGTTCCGCACGCGTGGCTGGAGCATCTCGGCACCCCGTTGTCCACAGTGGACGTCGTGGGGAACGGGGTTTTCACCCTGGTCACCGGAATCGGCGGACAGCCCTGGGTGCGGGCCGCCGACCAGGTGGCCAGGGCGCTCGGCACACCGATCACCACGGCTGTCGTGGGATACCAGCAGCAGTACCACGACGTCTACGGCCACTGGGCCGCGCTGCGGGAAATCGACGACACCGGCTGCCTGCTCGTCCGCCCCGACCGGTATGTCGCCTGGCGGCGCCACCGGCTCACCGCCGATCCCGCCGGCGATCTCGCCGTCGCGGTGAAAACCGTACTGGGAAAGGAAGATGATGGACGTCGTTAAGCGATCGGACACCGCGGCCGCGGTGCTGGAACGGTTCATCGAGGCCGAAGTGGCGTACTTCGCGGGCCGGATCGGCACGTTCCCCGCCGAGGAATTCCTGTGGCCGGACTTCGTGCTCCACGAACCGGAGTCGATGCCCTACGGCGGCGCGTGGCACGGCCACGACGGCTTCCGGCGCTTCCTCGAAGTGATGACGCGGACCTGGAGCACGATGGGGCCGAAGGAACCGCCCGAACTCGTCGAACAAGGCGGCATCGTCGTCGTGCTGGCCACTCTGCACGCCAGGGCGCGGGCTACCGGAGAACTCGTGGAGTCGCCCGTCAGCCAGGTGGTGCGGGTGCGGGAGGGCCGCCTGGCCGAAGCGCGGATGTTCTATTGGGACACCGAGGCGATCAACAAGGCGTTCGGACACGACCGGACGTGACGGCGGAGCGCGGCGGAAAGGGACGTGATGATCGAGAACCGGGATGTCGCCGTCGTCGGTGGCGGGATCGGTGGCCTGACCGCCGCGCTGTGCCTCGCCCGCGCGGGGGCGGCCGTGGTCGTGTTCGAACAGGTGGGCAGGCCACGTGAGGCAGGTGCCGGAATCCTGCTCATGAACAACGGCCTGTCCGTGCTCGGCGGGCTGGGACTGGCGGACGTGCTGGCCCGCGCGGGCCATCCACTCCGCGCCGCGACCCTGCACGACGCGGACGGCGGCCTGCTGGCGAAGATCCCGGTGCGGGACTGCGGCCCCGGCCTCGACTACGCGCTCATGCTCCGGCGGAGCGCGTTGCACCAGGCCCTGCTGGACGCCGTCGGCGCCGAGCCGCGGATCACCCTGCGGCTCGGCACCAGGGTCGTCGCGGCGAACAGGGACGGCAAGGTCACCGTCGAGAGCGCGGGCGTTCGCGAGACCGTGGACGTGGATCTCGTGGTCGCCGCCGACGGGGTGCATTCGACGGTACGCGGGCTCGGCGACTTCGGTGCCCGGGTGCGTGATCTGACGGCGCTGTCGGTGCGGGGCATGGTGCACGGGGAGCATCCGGCGCTGGACGGGTTGCGCGAATACTGGTCGCCCGCCGGTGTTTTCGGTGGCGCGCCGATGGGCGACGGCTCGACCTACTTCTTCACCTCGGCGACGAAACGGCCGCTCCCGCACGCCGTCGCGCTCGGGGATCTCACGCGGTTCCGGCAGGTGTGGCGGACGGCGCTGCCCCCGGTGGGCCCGATCCTCGACCGTGTCACGTGTTTCGACCAGCTCTACGTCACCGACATCCTGCGGGTGGAATGCCGCCGGTGGGTCGACGGCAGGCTCGTGCTCCTCGGGGACGCGGCGCACGCCATGCCACCGAACCTCGGGCAGGGCGGTAGCTCGGCCATTCTCGACGCGGCGATTCTCGCCATCGAACTGGCGGCGCACCAGCCGGTCGACGAGGCTTTGCGGCGGTACGCGGCTCGCCGCAGGCCCGCGGTACGGGCCGCGCAGGCGCGAGCGTGCCGGTTGCTTCAGCTGACCGAGGCACCGCCCCGCGGTCTCGGCCCGGTGCGCGACTTCGGCGTGCGCCTGGCCGGGCGGCTGCCGAAGGTGTCCGCCGGAAACGGTGTCCTGCAAGAAGAACCGGCCGAACTCTACGCCGCGACGGTGGCGTTGGCCGGTTGACCCGCGTGGCCGGTACGGCGAAGGCGGTGTGCGGCGGGCAGGTCCGCCGCAC
>NZ_JBHYIQ010000006.1:40380-59824 GCF_042739895.1 Amycolatopsis sp. NPDC059021 | reverse complement strand
TTGCGGGGGGGGGGGGCTGCGGGGCGGGCGGTGGGGGGGGGCGGGGCCCCCCCCACCCCGCCTTTCCGTCACCGGTCCGGGCGGTCGCCGGGCAGCCCCGCGCAGATCGCCGCGGTGGCGACCGCGGTGCCGAACGCGGCGATGACGAACTTGGCCCTGCTTTCGGCGGGCAAATCCCGCCACGCGGCCAGTGTCGCGACACCGTCGACGGCATCGACGACGCCGCCCGCCGCGAGCCACCAGCCCGCACTCCGGTTTCCCGCCACCGTGGCGCCCAGCGCGCCGAGCCCGAGCATGAGGTCACGCCCGCCCGAAGCCCGGCCGAGAACGCGTACCGAAGTGTGCTTGCGCGAACCGCTTTCCGCGCCCAGCCAGCTGCCGGCGAGCCGGTCCGGCCGGGTCACCGCGAGGAACCCGATCGCCACCCGCGCCGCGGCCATCGCCACGGCCGAACCGCGGGCCAGCCAGGTGATTCCGTTAGTGCTCATGGCCTGTCCCTCCATCCTTTCCCGTTCCGGGCAGCCGGTCACTGGCGTCCATAAAGGACCATTCCGACGGGCGTCCTGCCCTCGGCGGCCGCGAGGATCTCCGCGGCGGGCGCCGGGCCGATCCCCCGGTACAGTTCGACGAGATCCGCCGTCGCGTCGCGGACGAGGCCGCAGCCCACCTCGGCCGCGGCGGCCTGGTCCGGCACCGGGATGAACCGGATCAGCGCCGTCCCGCTTTCCGTGGTCACTTCGTCGGTTTCGGGATTCGCGCCTTCGGCCAGGAAAAGAAGCGCGACGCTGACCCTTTCGCCGCTCATGAGCCGCGCCTCGAAAGCGTTCGCCCCGGCGACGGATTCGACCCCGAAGGTGCAGACGCCGACCGGCACTTCGTCGTTCACCCCCGCGCGGACCTTCGCGAAAGCGCGTGGCCCGAGCGCGCCGCACAATTCGATCCGGCGCACCCCTTCGCCGACCAGATCCGCCGCGACTCCGGCGACGGCGTCATCTCCTTCCACCGGAACGAAGATCGTCCGGGAATCCTTGATGTCCAGCACCGTCCGGTCTTCGACGGAATGCGCGCCCGGCTGATTGTAGATAATGGCTTCGACAGTGGTCATCGGGGAAACCTCCCAGGTTCCGTTCGCGGTCAACGATATGTGCGGCCGATGTTCTCGACAAGCCGGTACGGATGAGGTGATAATTGTGCCGCCGGGGAATTCGGGTGAATTTCCCGGACGTTTCTTCCGAGGGGAAAGCGTTCCGCGTGACGAAGGGGATTCACCATGAGCGGTAGCAGGGAGTACCCGCCGTCCGTCGAGCTGACCCGGCTGATGGACGGCGCCGTGATCGCGCAGCTGATCTGCCTCGCCGCCGACCTGGGGGTGGCCGATCTGCTCGCGGAAGGCACGCGATCCCTGGTGGAACTCGCCGAGCGGACCGGGAGTTCACCCGACGCCCTGCAGCGGATGCTGCGGACGCTGGCGAGCGCCGGTGTGTTCGCCGAGCCGGAGCCCGGGATCTTCGCGCTGACTCCGCTCGCGGAGCCGCTGCGCACGGATTCGGCGGACTCGGTGCGGGATCTCGCCCGGATCCGCGGCTCCCGCGAGCACTGGCGCACGATCGGCGAACTGCGCCACAGCGTGCGCACCGGACGGGCGGCTTTCGACCAGGTCCACGGCACCGACTGGTGGACCTACCTGGACACGCATCCCGGACAGTCCGGGTTGTTCATCCGCGCGATGGGGGACCAGGCACGGCAGGTCCATCTCGCCGCGGCGGACGCCTACGACTTCTCCACCGCGAAACGGCTGGTCGACGTCGGCGGCGGGCGAGGAGACCTCGTGGCGCTCCTGCTCGGCCGCTACCCCGGCCTCACCGCCGTCGTGTACGACCGGCCGCGTGCCGTGGCCGAGGCCGAAGCCGTGCTCACCGGCGCGGGGGTGCGGGATCGGGCGGAACCGGTCGCCGGGGACTTCTTCGAGTCGGTGCCACCCGACGGCGACGTCTACCTGCTTTCCCGGATCCTGCACGACTGGAACGACGAACAGGCCGTCGCCGTCCTGCGGGCCGTGGCACGCGCGATTTCCCCCGGCGGGAAGGTCGTTCTCGTCGAATTGGTCGTTCCGGAAGGGGACGCGTTCCACCCGGCCAGGACCATGGACCTCATCATGCTCGCGATGCACGGCGGTAAGGAGCGTTCCGTGTCCGGGTTCGCGGCGCTGTTCGCGGCCGCCGGGCTGGCCTACGTCGAGACCCGTCCCACGGGATCCCCGATGAGCCTTGTCATCGCCGAAGCCCGTTGACGTGCCCGGCCCCGGAATTCAGGTCAGCTCCACCTTGTCCCGGCTGCGGGCGGCTTCGCCGAGCTGGGTGAGCAGCCTGCCGAGGGCGAACCGGTGGGCCGGGTCGTGAAGCGTTCCTTCGGCGGTGAAAACCCTGTCGCAGTGCGCTACACACAGGGGGTCGCCGATCACCGTCGCGCCACAGGCATCCAGGACGCGGTGCACCGTTTCCTGCGACCATCGGGCGCCGTAGGCACTCGGGCTCGCGCTGATGACGGCGACCGGCTTGCCCGCCAGTACTCCCCGGCCGGTCGGCCTGGACAGCCAGTCGAGCGCGTTCTTCAGCTGCCCGGGAATTGACGTGTTGTATTCGGGTGTCGCGATCAGTACGGCGTCGCACCGCGTCACGCGTTCCCGCATCGCACCGACCGCGGGGCCGGGATCGTGCTCGTGGTCCTCGTTGAAGGGCGGGATGGTTTCGAGCCCGTTCCACAGTTCCACCCGCTCGCCGGGACCGGCGAGCCGGTACGCCGCGCGCAGCAGCGAGGTGTTGTGCGAACGCGTGCGAAGGCTGCCGGAAATGCCGAGGATGTCGGCGACAGCCGGAGTCGCGTGCCCCTGGGTCATACGGTGTTTCCCCTCAGGTGTTCGGGTCCCGGCGTGCCGGGCACGCCATCCGCGCTGGGGGTCGCGGAGCGGGCCCGGCACGCCGGGGATGGTGCCGCGGCGAGGGCTTCTGCTGCCGGGCCGGCCCGGCCGGAAGCGGTACGCTATCCGCATACGACGATAACCGGATTGCGATCCGGATAGCAAGCACGTAGCGGATAACGTTCCGGTACGTGGCTCGACGCGGGGGAAGGGGCGCTGCCGTACATGACAGCGGACGCGACGCCATCGGCGAGTTCGGCGGAGGGGCGGCCCGCCGCCGACCAGGCCCGCACCGAGCGGGCGGACGCCGCGCGCAACCGTGCGAAGATCCTGACCACGGCCGAAGAGCTAGTGGCCGAGTACGGCGTCACCGCGCTGTCCATGAACTCGGTGGCGGCCGCCGCCGGGGTGGGGGTCGGCACCGTCTACCGGCGCTTCACCGACCACGCCGGGCTCGTCGAAGCGCTGATGGACCATCGCGAAACCCAGTTGCAGGAGGACATGCGCTCGGGTCCGCCGCCGCTGGGACCCGGCGCGCCGCCGATCGAGCGCATCAAGGCCTTCCTGCACGCCTACGTCGACGTGCTCGAGTTCTACGCGCCGCTGATGGCCGAGGCCGAGCGGACCATGGCGCGCGCACGCAGGTACCGCAGCGGCCCGTACGCGGTCCATCACCGGCATCTCGCAGACCTGATCACCGAAGCGGCGCCGAAGGCCGACGCCCACTACCTCGCCGACGCGCTCCTGGCCCCGCTGGCGGCCGGGCTGTTCACCTACCAGCGGCATGAGGAAGGCCTCGAGCTGCACCGGATCAGGGCCGGGCTGGACGCGCTCGTCGAGGGCATCGGCACGCTGCGCTGATCGCAGTTTGATGGGCCGTGAAGGCCTCCTTGCCAGCGTTCAGCGCCGGTAAGGAGGCCTTCACGGCATTGTTCGTGACAGGGGCATTGCGCCGAATGGCGGTATAACGCCGTCTCCTGGTGAAAACCCATGCCCCCGCCTGCCTGCGGCGATCCGCCGATCCCCGCCGAAAGTCGGTGCCAGGCAACGGAAACACCGACCTACGATCCGTTTCCCCGCGGGCGGGCCTTCTCCCCTTTCCCTGCCGTCCGCGCGTTTCCTTCGCCGAAAACGAGGAGATGCATCGATGCGGAAATCGTTCGCTTTGCTCTGCTCCGCCGCGGTGGCCGCGGTGGTCGTCGCCGCCGGCCCGTCCGCTTCCGCCGCACCGGCCGGGGTGGTGCCCGGGCTGACCGGGGACGCCGCGAAGGCCGCCGCCGGGCCCTCGGCCGACCGGTTCCTCCAACTGCGCCGCGAACAGGCGTCGCGGCAGAACGGGACGCCGCGGATCGCGGCGCAGAAGCACACCTTCTGGGGCCCCGAACCGCAGTTGTCCAGCGGCGCGGACGGCCTGGTCGTCACCCACGGCGTCACCCCGGGCCTGCGGATCTCGAACCAGGCCGACGTCGTCTACGCGCCCACCGTGAAACCCACCGGGCACTCCTGCATCGAGGTCGTCACCGCCTACGGGCTCGGCCAGTCCGCACAGGTCTGGGCATGGGACTGGTGCAAGTCGGTGTCACCGGCCAAGGTCGTGCCGATCGACAGCGCTTTCCTCGGTTCCTACACCACCACGGTGAACGGGCACCCGGCCTACACGGTGCAGGAGGTCCGGACCAACTCCTCCACCAACAGCTGGACCGCGTCGCTCTACAACGTGAAGACCGGTTCGTGGGACGCGCTGTTCACACAGAGCGGGACCGACAAGAGCAACCTCAGCGAGGGCTGGGACATCTTCGAGCTCTACTCGACCCGTAACCCCGCGACGGGCAACGCGTACTACTGCGCGGACGCACGGGGCGCGGTGTTCGAGTCCAGTTCGCTGAAGCTGCGTGTCGGCGGGCAGTGGACGGCGGCGACGCCGTCGAACTCGCCGCTGCGGCCCACCGCGAATCCGCGTCCGGCCGACTACGACTGCTCGACGCTGCGATTCGAGGTGCCCACGCCCAACAGCAACTGGCGGGTCACCGTCTGAGCCCGGCGTAGCCGGCGGGCAGGAGGTCGCGGCCGCGTTCGTGCCACCACTGGTCGAACGCGGCACTGCACCCCTGCCGGCCGGCGTAGCTGCGGACGACGGCGTCGTGCACCTCGTCGATCCGGTCCGCCACCACCGTGCCCGGCCGGTAGCAGAGCCGCAGTTCCTGCCACAGAGGCGCGTCTTCGATCGCGCGCACCACGATGTTCGCCTGCTTGTCCTCGCGGGTCGCCAGCGCGGGGGCGAGCGCCATACCTTCACGCACCAGATCCAGCAGGGTGGCCAGGCACTGCGGGCGGTGCGGCTGATCGAGCACCACACCGTGCCGCCGGCACACGCCCTGCAGGTAGGCCGACCACCGCGTGGTCCACGGCGGATCGTCCGCCCACGGGTATTCGGCGATCTCGGCGAGGGGGACCGCGCCGGGCCGCGTCAGCGGATGATCCTCCGCCAGGATCACGAAAACCGGTTCCCGCGGATGCACCACGACGCTTTCGACGCCGTCCGGAACGATCCGGTCCGGCAACGGCGGGAGGTAGACCAGCGCCAGGTCGAGCGTGCCCGCGGCGACCCTGGCCAGCGTGGTGGTCTCGTCCTGGTCCTCGTGCACGCTCACCGTGTCGCACCACGGCCGGTCCCGCAGCCACCGGGACACCGCGAGGTGCAGGAAGCCGCAGTACCCGCCGACCCGCAGCGTCCCCGGCGTTTCCCGCCGCTCGCCGAGCCGGTCGGTCAGCGCGGACATCCCGGCCAGCACCGCTCGCGCGTCGGCGACGACGTCCGCGCCGAGCGAGGTCGGCACGCAGCCGGTGGGTGAGCGCGCGAACAGGAGCCCGCCGACCGACCGTTCGACGCGCCGCAGGAGCCCGGACAACGCGGGCTGGGAGACGTGCAGCACCTTCGCCGCGCGGACGAGGCTGTGCGTGTCGGCGATGGCCACGAGTGCGCGCAGATGGCGTAGTTCCAGCTCCATGACTCCTCCGCAGGCCAGGCGGTGCGTCACCGCGCGGGCACCCGAGTTCGTCCACTGTAATCCGGATGATCGCCTCGGATTAGCGACGCGAGTCGGGTCTCGGCTTGAGTCTCCCGCGACAGGAGGCTTTACCGTCCAGCCCCATGAAGATCATCGTTCACGACACCGGCGCGGCCATGCTCGACCTGCTGGCGCGCCCGGTCGAGCAGCGCACGGAGGCACTGCGGGAGATCCTCGCTCCGCTGCGCAATCCCTACGTACCGTTGCACGAGCCCGAGGTGCACTACGGCTTCAGCGGTTTCCGGGTGGACAGGGACGATCCGCGCTACGAACAGGCGCTGCGGCAGATGCGAGAGGCCGACGTCTGGGGACGGATGCGGGAAACCGCCGCCGCGGCCTGGGAACGGCTCGATGCCGCCGTGCCCGGGGTACGGCACGCGGACCAGGTCGACGTGGTGCTGATGCTCGGCGATCCCGACGACGACTACCTCGTCGAGCGCAGTGCCGGTTATCTGGGCATGGGCGGTATTCCCGGCAGTGTCATGCAGACGATGTGGCCCACCGGGACCAGCCTGGCGAAGATCCCCTACGCCACCGCGCACGAGATCCACCACAACGTGCGCTACGCCAACGTGGTCTGGGATCCGGCGACTGTCACCGTCGGCGAACACGTCGTGGCCGAGGGCCTGGCCGAGGCCTTCGTCCGGGAACTGGCGGGCGAGCGGGCCATGGGCCCGTGGTCGCGTTCGCTCGACGGCGCCGAGCTGGAGAGCGCTTACCGGAAGATCACCGGCGCGATCGATCTGGCCGGGATGCAGTACCTGACTCCCTACGTCATCGGTGACACCATCGCCATCCGCGCGGGCCAGGAACCGGTGGGGCTGCCCGATTTCGCCGGGTACGCGGTCGGGCTCCGCATCGTGGACGCCCATCTCGCCGCCACCGGCCTCACCGCCGCCGAAAGCGTCGCGCTGCCGGTGGGTGAGATTCTCGCCAACGCGGGCGTGCCCACCACGAACTGACCCGAAACCGAGGACGGTCACCTGGTGTGTCCTTTGTGGATTAACCGGCCGTGAAGGTCTTTGCCTTGTCGCGAACGCTCCGTTCGGGACGATCACCGTCCTGAACGGAGCGTTCGCGACAACGGGTGTGGCGCCCAGCGTCGCCGTGCGGGTGTCGGGAACGACGCGTTCGAGACGTTCACCGTCGCCAACGGCGCGTTCAGGACATCGCGGTCGATCGGCGCGGCGGGATGTACTGCAGGAGTCCTTCAGCGCGCGGCCGGATTGCGACAAGGGCGTCCCTCGGTTCCGGCGGCCGCCGAAAACCCGCGGCATGTCTCCCATACCGGGAAACGCCCAAGGCCGGGAATTTCACAGTGAATAGTGTGGACGCCGATGGTGTGCTGGGTCACTTGACCGCAAAAGTCGTTCGTTCCTAGCCTTTTCCGGGTCATCCCATCCCCGAATCGAAATGGGAATACCATGACGCTCGCCCAGTACTCCCGCCCGATCGCCGTCGTGCTCACCGCGGGAATCGTGGCCCTCGGGATCACCCCCGTCGCCTCGGCCGCGACCGGCCCGGAAAGCACGTCCGCCGTTCTCGCGCCCGCCCAGCAGGAAACCGTCCGTGCCGCGCTGCAAAAGGTGGTCACCACGGAGAACGTCGACGCGCTGATCGCCGCGGGCGACGCGGACACCGCGCGGCAGCTCGCCCCGGTCAAGGCGGCGCTGGCCGGGGACGGCGGTATCGACATCATCGGCGGGCTGAAGGAGCTGCTGAAGTTCGCCCAGCCGATCATCGTCCAGGCACTGCGGGTCGGCGGCCCGATCGCCGCGGGCGTGCTGGAGTCGATCGGGGACCTCGTCGCGGCGATCCCCGGGGTCGGCATCGGCGGGCCCATCACCCAGGCCGTGCTCAAGCCGATCGCGCTGCTGATCAAGACGGGCGCCCCGGCGCTGGCCGACCTCATCGAGGGCATCAAGATCGAGGGCGTCGGGAAGAGCCAGGCGCGTCAGGTCATCACCGAGCACCTGCGCCAGGTCGAGAACCTGCCGGAGGACTCGGCCAAGGTGTTCGGCGCGGCGCTGGCCGAGGTCTACGGTTCCTGACCCGTGGACGGCAGGATGCCCCACTGTCCGCAGTGGACGGTGGGGCATCCGCATTCGCGCGGGGCGTCGCCGCTCGGTCAGTTCTTGGGAGGCTGTGGAATGGTTTCCGGCGCGTATGCGTAGACGGTGTTCCCCTGGACGAGCACGTGCCAGGCCGTCGCGCAGACGCGGTCGGTCTTGCCCTCCTGCCCGCTCGGCCACCAGCCGGCGGTCAGCGTCGCCGGTTTTTCGTCCGGCTTGCCCGGCGCGCAGGCGCCGAGGGCGGCCGGATCGTCGAGGGTGAAGCGCAGCAGCCGTTCGGAGCCGGTGGTGCGGATGACCTCGGTGACCGTCTTCGCGGCGTCCGGCACCCAGTCCGGCAGCTTGACGTCCTCGTCGGCCTTGCCCGCGACGCCGGTCGCGTAGTCCACCGATTTCACGTGCCCGTTCGACGCTTCGGTGACAGCTTCGGAAAGCGCGCAGCCCGCCAGGGTGGTCACGCTCAGCGCGGCCGCGCCACCGGCGATCGCGAAGGTGGCGACCCGGCGAAGCTTCGTGTTCCTCGTGCTCATGCTTCCAGTCAAGCGGCCGGGCCCCCGGCGGGCATCGGTCGTCCGGCCCGGCTTCCTCGGCCGGATGGCCGATCCGGCCCGGCACGAGGCGGGTAGCTCCGGACGTTCAGTGCCGGTGGTTCTCCCCGTCGAGCAGGTGCGCCACCTCGGAGTAGCCGCCCATGGCCCGGATCCGGCCGTGGTCCAGTACCACGACCGTGTCCGCCGCCCTGATGGTGGACGGCCGGTGGGCGATCACCAGCAACGTCGACTCGGCGCTGATGTGCTCGATCGTGCGTTCCAGCACCGCTTCGTTCGCCGCGTCCAGATGGGAGGTCGGCTCGTCCAGCAGCAGGAGGCGCGGACGCGGCAGCAGCGCGCGGGCGATCGCCACCCGTTGCTGCTCCCCGCCGGACAGCGCGCTGCCGTGCTCGCCGACCGGGGTGTCCAGCCCTCGCGGAAGCCGCTTCACCAGGCCCTCCAGGCTGGCCAGCCGTACGGCCCGGTCCACTTCCGCCGGGTCGGCGGAGGGGACGCCGTAGGTGATGTTCTCGCGGAGCGTGCCGTGCATGATGGGCGCGCTCTGTTCCACGAGGCTGATCATCGACCGGCACTCCGCGACGGTCATGCCCTCGACGCTGTCCCGGCCGTCCAGCAGGATGTGCCCGGTTTCCGGATCGTAGAAGCGGGCGATGAGCGCGAAGAGCGTCGACTTCCCCGCACCCGACGGCCCGACGAGCGCGACATGACTGTGGTGGGCCACGGTGAACGACACGTCGTGCAGCACGGGGCGGCCGGGCTCGTAGGCGAAGCCCACGTTGCGGAACTCGATCGCCGGGAGCTCGCCGTTCACGGTGTGCTCCCCGCCGGCGGGCCGGGTGAGCGCGGGTGGGGTGGCCTCGTCGTCCTCGGTGGGAACCTGGGCGATCTCTTCCACGCGCTGGAGCGCGGCCAGTCCTCTTTGGAGGGTCGCGAACACGTCGAAGATGTTCGCCAGCGGTGTGGCGATGTAGGTGACGTAGAGGAGGAAGCCGACGAGGTCGGCCAGCGAGGCCCCGCCGCTGCTCACCCGCAGGCCCCCGACCACCAGCACGGTGATCATCGCGCCGTGCACCGCCAGTGTCATCGCCGGGTTGATCACCGCGTTGCGCTTGACGGCCTGGATGTTGTCCGCATAGGCGCGGTGGGCCAGTTCGCCGATCCGGTCCCGCTCGCGGTTCTCCGCGCGCATGACCCGGACGGTGGGGATCGCCGCCAGCGCGCGCTCCAGTTCGGCGCTCATCCCGCCGAGGCTGTTCTGCGCGTCCTCCACCGAGCGGCGGATTCCGGCCAGCAGAAGCAGCGTGAGACCGCCGATGCCGCCGACGATCGCCGCCACGATGAGGAACATCGTCGCGTCCAGCCAGATCATCATGGCGATGCCGCCGATGATGACGAACACACCGACGCTCGCCTCCACGAGGTCGTACGCCAGGGAGTCGCGCAACAGCGTGGTGTCGCTCGTGGTGCGGGTGAGCAGGTCACCGATCCGGTGCTGGTGGTAGCGGCGCATCGGCCACCGCAGGATGCGGTCGACGATACGCAGCCGCAGGTGCAGCACGATGCCTTCCCCGGTCCGCTCCAGCAGGTAGTGGCTGCAGGCCGAGATGACGGCTTCGGCGAAGAACACGACGGCCAGCAGGCTCAGCAACAGGGCATAGGGCCTGTTGTTCGAGAACTCGTCGATGGTCCGGCTCGCCAGCAGCGGCTGCGCCAGGCCCATCGCACCGCTCAGCAGCGCCAGCACCATGGCCACGCCGATGGCCGCGCGGTGGCCGCGCGTGACGCGGATGAGATCACGCCAGTTCACCCGGGTCGCGCGCTCCTCGTCCGCGATCTCCGGCTCGGCGTCCTCGTCCCGGCGAAGGGTTTCGCCGGCGCGGGTGCTGTTCGTCATGCGGGGTCCTGTCGATGGTGTGGTCCGACCTTCAGCAAGGGACGGAAGGCCAGTACGTGTTCTCCCTCGTCCACGGCGCGCCCTTCGGCCTCGACCCAGGCGTGTGCGGCGAACGGCGTGGAGCGGACTCCCACCGTCCACACCGGCCACGAGCCCTGTGCCCGGCAGAGCAGGGTGGTGGCGATCGAGCGCGGCAGGCATCCCTTGCCCGCGCAGACCACACTCACTGCGATGACGGCCGACCGCGCCTCCTGCGCCTGCCGGTAGGTGGCAGGCCGGGCGCCCGCGCGCAGCACCGTCAGGATCCGGCGGATACGGCGGGGCGGCAAATGCGCCAACGCCAGTGCGAGAGCCACCGCCAGCCTGGCCCGCACGCGCGCGTGCCAGCGCGGCCTGCCCGCGGTGAACAGGGCTTCCGGTGTGCTCACGACCGCACCACGAGCCCGGCGGTCACGAGCCGGCCGACGAGTTCCCTGACATCGGCGACGACCTGCTCGAGGCCGACCGATCCGTCGTCGGCCAGCGCGCGGGCGATCTCGTGTTCGCCCGCGTCGGCGAGTCCCATGCGCAAGGCGGTGAAGCCGCTGGAGTTGAGCTGCCAGTATTGGCCGGACCGCTCGTCGAGGAGCACGCCGCCGCCGTCGCCGGTCTCGGCCAAGGACACGTCGTCGCGCAGGCTCATCGTCATGAGGAGACCTCCCTGGGGGAAGCACCGGCGGCGATCGGCTCCAGGTCACGCAGCCACCGCTCGCAGCTCAGTGTGATGGAGATGGCGTAGGGGGTGAACAGGCGGACGTTCAGGCTCGTGCAGACTTCCCGCAGTACCGCGGGATCGATCAGCTCCCGGTGGCCGAGCCGCGACTCGTCGCAGAGCGCCGCCAGCCGGCTCAGGTTGGTCCGCATGCCGGCGTGTTCGACGTTGGCGCCGTCGGCCTTCGTGGTCCGCGCCAGGCACCGATCCGGGACTATCCCGCGCATGGCTTCCACGAGCAGCGGCTTGTACCGCCACGGCGAGTGGCGCTCGTGGGCACGGGCCGCCATGCACGCCTCGATGACCGCGTCGTCCAGGTACGGCGACGTCACGCGGATGCCGTGCGCCGCGTAGAGCGGCACCGTCGCCCGTGCGATGGTGCCGGCGAGGCGAATTCCCCAGATCGTGTGATGGGCTGTCCAGTTGTGCCCGTGGCGGCGGGCCCGTTCCGCCTCCTCCGACAGCAGATCCCGGACGAGTTCCACCGCTCGCGGCGTCGCCCATGGCGGGAGCTGCACCAGATTGGCCGCGCCCTCGTCCTCCAGCGACGACGCGACGATGGTCCGCGCGCGCTTCGCCAGCCATCGGGGATAGGAATACCGGCGTTCCCAGGCATACGAGCCGATGTCGCGCCACCGCCAGTGCTCGAACGCCCGGTAGGCACGGAGATGACGGAGCGCGGTCATCGGCCGGGTGCGCAAGAGTTCGAAGACACCGGCGCCGCCGCCCCTCAGCGTTTCGTCGCCGCCGTCCCCGGTCAGGTGGACCTGGGAACCCGCCGAGGCGGCCCTGGCCGCGATCGCCCGGTACATCGGGCGGTCCTCCACACACGGGAACGGCTCGTCGGCGGCGGGCAACCGGTCGAGCAGATCGCTGTAGTGGCTGGGGAGTTCGGAAAAGCTCAGCAGGACGCGATCGAGGTGCGGCAGGTGCTCGGCGGCCAGATCCGCCCACAGGGGGTCGTCGTCGCCGACGTCCGCGCCGAGCTTGGTGATGGTGGTCAGTGGCCGGCCGCCGCGGGAAGCCAGGAAACACAGCGGAGTCGAGTCCAGGCCGCCGGACAGGTCGGCGGTCACCCTGAGCCCCGAGGCCAGCCGGGTCTGCACCGCGCCTGCCAGCGCGGTGCGCAGCGCACCGGCGGCCTGCGTCAGCGGCTGATCGTCGACCGGCGGCTCCCATCGACGGCGGACGCGGCCTTGTCCGTCCTGGCCGATGATCAGGCAGGAATCCTCCTCGACGGCGTGCACGCCCTGCCAGAGCGAGGAGTTCATGGTGTGCAAGGGAATCTCCGAAAGGAGGAAACGCAGCGCCAGCTGCCGCTCGTCCACCTCGGCGCCGATCAGCACGGCCAGCGCGTCGGCCCTCGTCGCGGCGAACGTGATGCCTCCGGCGGAAACCCGGAAGACCCGGCGCAGGCCCGACAACCCGCCCTGGACCCTGGTGGCGCCGTGCACGGAGGCGAAGAGGTGGAAGCTCCCGGCGGGCGAAAACGAGTCCAGCCCGGTCGTGTCGCCGGTGCGGGCGGCGATTTCGGCCAGCCGCCCGGTGCTCGCCGAACAGAACCCGAGAACGGCGATGGATACCTTTCCGCCGGGGGCGCCGACCCGCAGGTCCGCGGATTCCCAGGAGCCGAGCAGCCAAGGCCTTCCCGAGGGGTGATCGAGCCGCCGGGGTACCGGCCCGAGTCTTTCCGCCACGGTGGCTGCCCGGGGATGATCGGGCACCACGACGATCCATTCTCCGGTGAATTCGGCGGGATTCATCGCACGGTGCCCCTTTCGGATGAACGTGGTGTGCTCGCCTCGGTCTGTGTTGCCGGAACGCGGTTCGGCCGCGCGCGGTGGCGCGGGAGAGCCGGATTCCCGCGCCACCGCGCTACTGGCGTGTATCAGAGCAGGATGTGCCGAGGACGACGACGGCCTGCCTTGTCCTTCTTCGCCGGACGGCTGTGCATCGTCAGCCGCTCGAACGACCCCACCTTGACCAGGATCGGCTTCGAATACATGGTTGTGCACCTCCTTTCCACAATTGATGGCGAACGCGAGGTTCCAGGTGTCAATCGGGTCGGTAAGGTGTTTCCGGCGGGCTTGTGTTCACTTCGCGCGGAATGACCGTCCTGCGGGAAGTGACGTACACCTGCCGATGTGCTTGTGCAGTCGGCGCCGTGCTTTTTCCGTGGTAGCCGTGGTTACCGTGGCGAGCGGGTTCGCCGATGCCGAAAACCTGCGGTTCCCCCTGCCGGAGCGCGTGGCTCGCGGTCGTCCCCTGGTACCCCCAGTCACGTCGACCAGCAGACCACGTCCGGTGATCGGGCGGATACCCGCCGCCCGGCCGTACTTACCCCGTCGACTGGCCGGACAACGGCCGGTTTCCGCCGCGCCGCGTCACGCGATCACGGTTCGCGGCTCACCGCGCGCTTGCCTGGCGAGCGGAGTCCCGGCCTGTACCCGCGTTCCTGTCGAGGTGACAAATGGATAGGCTCGCGGGATGTCCCGCAGCCGTGCGCACCTGAAGGTCACCGTCACCGCGGATCTGGTGATCCTGACGATCCGGGCCGCCCGGTTGCAGGTGCTGCTGGTGGAACGGGGTGTCGAGCCGTTCGCCGGACGGCTCGCGTTGCCGGGCGGATTCCTGCGTGGCGCGGAGAGCCTCGACGAGACGGCGGCGAGGGAGCTGGCGGAGGAGACCGGGATGGACGCCTCCGCCCTGCATCTCGACCAGGTCGGCGTGTACTCCGCGCCGGACCGTGATCCGCGGGAGCCGCGGGTGATCACGTGCGCGTACCTGGCCATCGCCCCCGATCTGCCCCGGCCGACGGCGGGGTCGGACGCCCGGCTGGCCAGGTGGGTGCCGGTCACCGAGGCGCGGCGGACCCGGCTGGCCTTCGACCACGACGAGATCCTGCGGGACGCGATCGACCTCGCCAAGGCGAAACTTCAGTTCACCACGGTGGCGACCGCGTTCTGCGGCCCGGAATTCACCATCAGCGACCTGCGCGCGGTCTACGAGACGGTGTGGGGTGTCGAACTGGACAAGCCCAACTTCCACCGCAAGGTCACCGACGCCGACGGGTTCGTCGTCCCGCTCGGCACGAAGCGGTCGACGCCCAATGGCAGGCCGGCGGCCCTTTACCGCGCGGGAACGGCGTCGACGCTGATGCCCCCGATGATGCTGCCCCGCGACGACTCCTGAAACCCCATCGCGTGGGCGGCCCTGCCGAGTTCGTGCTGCGCGCACCCGGCCGCGATGCCGCCCAGCACGGCTCCGGCGGCGAACGCGAGCGCCATCGTCCGGATCGCTCGCCCGATCGTGCACTGGATTCTCATCGTTCCCCCTCGTTTATGTCACAGCGACAATTGCCGATGACATAACGGTAACCCGGCGCCACCATTAGTGTCAACGTGACGATAAGTGGCCGGTCACCGCGTACGCAGCATCGCCGGGTGCAGCAGCGCGGCGGGACCGCGCCGGTAGAGCGCCGCGGGACGGCCGACCTGCCGGGCGACGCGCTCGCCGGTGGGGATCAGGAATCCGGCGACACCGGTGATCTTCCGGTGGAAGTTGCGGGGATCGAGACTGGTGCCCCAGACGATCTCGTACACCTGCCGCAGATCGGTCATGGTGAATTCGGGCGGGCAGAACGCGGCCGCGAGTGTCGTGTACTCGAGCTTGCTCCGCGCCCGCTCGACCGCGTCGGCGATGATCTTCTTGTGGTCGAACGCGACCGCCGTCCCGGGGTCGAGCACCTTGTCCACCGGCAGCAGGATCGCCTCGCGGGCGTCGCCGCCCGCGGTGGGCGACGGCAGGTTCGGGGAGAACGCGAGATAACAGACGGTCACGACACGACGCCGGGGATCGCGGTCCGGCGCGCCGTAGGTGCCCAGCTGCTCGAGATGCAGTTCTTCGGTGCCGAGGCCGGTCTCCTCGGCCAGTTCGCGGGCCGCGGCGGCGTCGAGGCTCTCGGTCTCCGAAGCGAGGAACCCGCCGGGCAGTGCGAGCATGCCTTCGTAGGGTGGAATTCCCCTGCGTACCAACATGATCTGCAGTGCGCCGTCGTGCACGGTGAGCACGGCGAGGTCGACGGCGACCGCGATCTCGGGGATCGTCCAGGCGTCGTCGGTCATTTTCCGCACCTTCGTGCCACGTTCGCGGTGACGGCGTGGGGTGCGGACGAACGGGTGTCCACGTCGCACAGTGTAACGGTGGCAGTAATCGTCTTGTTGACGAAAATGGGACGTTTGGTCTAGCCTTGCACCTTGCTTTTCACAATTTGCGCCTCGGATCGAGGGATCACATGATTGTCGTCCTGACCGCACTGGAGATCGAACACGCCGCGGTCCGCGCGCACCTGACCGGCGTGGAACGGCACCGCCACCGGGCCGGGACGCTCTTCGACGTCGGCACGCTGGCCGCTCGGCCAGACCGCCGCGTCGCGCTGGCGGCGACCGGGATGGGCAACATCACCGCGGCCGCGCTGACCGAGCGGGCGATCGCGGAGTTCGAGCCGTCGATGCTGATGTTCGTCGGGGTGGCCGGTGGCCTGCGCGACTGGCTCCGGCTCGGCGACGTCGTGGTGGCCACCCGCGTCTACGGCTATCACGGCGGCCGCAGCGAGGACGCGGAATTCCTCGCCCGGCCGCGCGCGTGGGAGACCTCGCACCGGGCGGAGCAGACCGCCCGCTGGCTGGCCCGCTCCTCCGGCTGGTACCGGCCGATGCCTTCGGCGGACCCGGCCGCCGTGCCGGTGGTGCACTTCGAGCCCGTCGCGGCGGGCGACGTCGTGCTCAACTCACGGGTTTCGGATCTGGCGCACCAGCTTCGCCGGACCTACAACGACGCGGTCGCCATCGAGATGGAGAGCGCCGGATTCGCCGTGGCCGGTCACCTCAACGACCGCGTCCCGTCGATCACCGTACGGGGGATCAGCGATCTCGCGGGCGGCGCGAAGGACCAGACCGACGGCGAGGGCTGGCAGCAGGTCGCGGCCAGGAACGCGGCCGCCTTCGCGGTCGCGGTGGCGGCGGACCTCGAGGACGACGGGAAGGACCCTCCCGGACGCGGCGGGCCGTCGGGGCCGCCCGCCGGGCCCGGGAGGGAGATCCGTGCCACCAACATCGTCAACGGCAACGCCCGGTCCGTCATCCAGACCGGCGTCCACCACGGCGACATCAACATCGGCTGAACCGCCGGAACGGATTCAGGACTCGCCGGGCGGGGCGGCGCGGGTGGTCACCACCCCGCCGGAAACCCGCACGGCGATGGAAAGAGGGGAGCCCTGGCCGGGGGAGTGCTTCAGTACTTCCCCGGCCACGGGGGAAGCGACGAGCGTACGCAGCGCGCGCCGCAGCCCGCGCGCCCCATAAACCGGGTCGAATCCCTTCTCTCCCAACAGATCCACGACGTCGTCGGTGACGTCGAGCTGGATGCTCCGCCGCCGCAGTCGACGGCTCAGCAGCTCGATCTCCAGCGCCGCGATCCGGCGCGCCGTCGGCCGGTCGATCTCCCCGAACACCACGGTCTCGTCGATCCGGTTCAGGAACTCCGGGTCGAAGAAATCCCGCAGCGCGCGGTCGACGACCGTCTCGGCGGACAGCGCGCCGAGGCCGAGCCCCAGCCGGTCGGCCGCGCGACGCCACGGTGCCGCGCGGCGTCTGGCCAGTTCGGCCGAGCCGAGATTGGAGGTGAGGAACACGAAGCAGTTGCGGAACGAGATCTTCTCCTGCCCGTTCGCGAGCCGCAGTATCCCGGTGTCCAGCACCTGCAACAGGGCCCGCAACACCGTCGGATGTGCCTTCTCGACCTCGTCGAACAGCACGATCCCCGGGGTGTACGGGTCACCCTCCACTGTGGACCGATCGAAGAGGCTGTACGCCTCCTTCGCGCCCGCGTAGCCCGGCGGCGCACCGCTGAACGACGCGGCGTAGTGCTCCTGTGCCAGCGAGTTCATGTCCACCCGGCACAGATCGTCCGGTCCCGACCGCAGCAGCGCGGCCACCTGGCGGACCAGCTCGGTCTTGCCGACGCCGGTGGGACCGATCAGCAGCAGGTTGGCGGGCGGGCGGTCCGGGTCCTGCGCGCCGGCCTTGGCCAGCGTCAGCGCCCGGACCACCGCGTCCACCGCCGTGTCCTGGCCGAGTACCCGGCCACGCAGCTTTTCGGCCGCCGCGGCCGGGTCGAAGGAACCGGGCGGGCGCTTTTCCGAGCCGTCAGCGCCGTCGGTGCCGTTTTCGGACGGCTCTGGCCCGCGCCGGTTCTGGTCGTGGAACATGTCGGTCAGGTACGGCATTCCCGTTCCCTACGCCTGCTTGGTCTGCTCGACCGGCAGCGTGCCGACGCGGCAGTCCGCCACACCGACCGTGTCACGGGTAATCGTTTCCACGTTCTCCTGGGCTTTCTGCGCGTCGGTGACCCAGAGTTTGTAGAACTCGAACGGGCAATCCGCGACGCCCTTGTCGCCGTCGCCCGCCGCGTGCACACCGGAGTAACCCCGGTGCAGGAGCTTGAAAAGGTGGTTCTGCGACTGGTCGTGCTCGCGGGCGTCGCGGATCGCCGACAACGACAGCTGGGCGTACTGGATGCCATATTCCTCTTCGCCGGTCTCGCCGAGCGTGCGCCCGTCGAACCCGATGATCGACGAATGCCCGAAATAGGAATAGACACCGTCGAACCCGGCGGCGTTCGCCACGGCCACGTAACAGTTGTTGGCCCACGCCATCGACTTGGCCATGATCACCTGCTGGTCCTTGGCCGGGTACATGTACCCCTGGCAGCGCACGATGAGTTCGGCGCCCTTCATCGCGCAGTCCCGCCAGATCTCCGGGTAGTTCCCGTCGTCGCAGATGATCAGCGAGATCTTCATGCCCTTCGGGCCGGCGGTGACATAGGTCGAGTCGCCGGGGTACCAGCCCTCGATCGGGCACCACGGCAGGATCTTGCGGTACTTCTGCACGATGTCGCCGCGGTCGTTGATCAGCACGAGGGTGTTGTAGGGCGGTTTGTTCGGGTGGTCCTCGTGCTGTTCGCCGGTGATGGAGAAGACGCCCCAGGTACCGGCCTCGCGACAGGCCGCGGCGAAGATGTCGGTCTCCTCGCCGGGAACGGTGGCCGCGGTCGCGTACATCTCGTCTTGGTCGTACATGATGCCCTGCGTCGAGTACTCCGGGAACACCACCAGATCCATGCCCGGCAGCCCGGACTTCATGCCCACCACCATTTCGGCGATCTTGCGGGCGTTGTCGAGTACCTCCGCCTTGGTGTGCAGGCGCGGCATCTTGTAGTTGACCACCGCGACGCCGACCGTGTCGGGACTGGCGGAAATGTCACCGTGTCGCATGAGGACTCCTCTTCTCCGGGACGGGTTTTCAGGTCGTCGAGACAGCGGGTTCGGCGGCGGGTGTGCGTGCGCCGAGCAGCGCGGCGGCCACCAGCAGCAGCACGGCGACGGCGGCGGCGAGCAGCCCGGCACCCGCGCCGGTGGAGTAGCCGCCGGTCAGGCCGAGCAACGCGGGTACCGAGCAGGTCGGCTGGCTGAACAGGACGACGGTCCAGCCGGTGAACCGGGTCAGCCGCTCCATGCCGAGCCCGAGCACCAGGAAGAACAACGTCCACAGCAGCGCCCAGGCCAGCCAGATCACCCCGAACACCGGATCGTGGTCGTGCCAGAAGGAAATCCCGGCGTACACCACCGCGGCGCCCGCCACGAAGAGCGAGAACCAGCCGATGCCCTCGGGCGGCAGCCCGGCGAGGTTCGCGATGCCGACGTACAGGTAGGTGAAGCCGAACAGATACAGGCCGGACGCGGCGAGGATCGCGTTCTGCTGCCCGCCCGCCTGGATGATCAGCACCGTCGGGGTGACGCACTGAAGGCCGCCGACGAACAGGTTCAGCGGTGCGGCGGCCCGTGCCGGGACCCGGCCGAGCAGCATCAGGCCGTTGATCAGGAGTACGGCACCAACGTAGAGCAGGCCGACGTTGCCCATGCTCACCTCCGCGTAATGCGCATCACATGGAATAATTTCAGATGAAAGTAAGCGGTGGCATCCAGCACGTCAAGCCGGGTGGCCGAGCTGAAGGGGACTTTCAGTGCAGGGGATGAGCTGAAGGGGGGTTTTGGAGCAGAGCCCGCGGTGTGAGGTCTCTACGCGGGGCACGCGGGGGTGTGGACGGAATCGGAGAGCGAGGGGAACGCGGG
>NZ_JBHYIQ010000006.1:25670-40370 GCF_042739895.1 Amycolatopsis sp. NPDC059021 | reverse complement strand
GCACTTCACGCGGGGTGCCCCAGATCATGGTAAATTACATGGCTGGGGATGAGCTCATGGGTAATTACCACGATTGCGCCGCGAATAAACCCCCCTTCGGCTACAGCCGGGTGAGGACCTCGAAGTCGTAACCGTCGGCAACGGCGAGGTGGACGTGCTGGTCGGCCTGCTGGCCGCGGAACTCGATCGTGCCGCGCGGGCCGTGATACGCGACGCCGTCGATCGCGGCGTTGAGCGCGGGCAGGTCGGGAGTTCCCGCCCGCCGCACCAGTTCCGCCAGCGTGTGCAGTCCCTCGTAGCAGGACTCGGCCGCGTTGTTCAGCGCGGGCGCGCCGGCGCCGTGCCGATCGACGTACCGGCCGAGCAGGTCCATCGCGTCAGCGGTGACCATCGACCGGAAGTAGGCCGCGGACACGTAGAGGTTGCCGGTCGCGTGCGCGCCGCTGGCCAGCAACATGTTCTCCTCCATCAGCGGGCTGAAGCGGATCAGCCGGTCGACGAGCCCGTGTGCGGCGAAACTGCGGTTGAACCGGACCGCGTCCTGCCCGACCAGCAGCATGAGCACACCGTCGCATGTGGACGACTCGATGGAACGGACCACTGTGGACATATCGCCGGAGCCGAGCCCGACGAACGCCTCGCCGGTGATCCGCAGGTCCAGTTCGTGCGCGTAGTGCCGGATCGCCCGCGTCGAGCGGTGCGGCCACACGTAGTCGTCACCCACGACGAACCAGCGGCGCACCCCGAGCTGATCCCGCAGCCAGCGCAGGGCGGGCTCGATCTGGCAGCGCGGCGTCTCGCCGGAGCAGAAGATGCCCGCGCGCCGCTCGCCGCCTTCGTACAGTGACGTGTACACGTAGGGCACCCGATCGGCCACCACCGGTGCGAGCGCGTGCCGGACCGAGGAGATGTGCCAGCCGCTGACCGCGTCCACCCGGCCGTCCTCGACGAGCACGCGCAGATCCGCGGCCACCTGACCGGGTGACGCGCCGCCGTCGACGATCTCGGCCTCGACCTGCCTGCCGAGGATGCCGCCGGACTTGTTGAGCTCGTGGACGGCCAGGTCGGTGATCGCCTCGCAGGACGGACCGAACAGCCCGGCGGGACCCTGCAGCGGGACCACCATGGCGACGCGCCAGGTGTCTTCGCGGTTCCGCGTGGCGAGGCGGTTGGGCATGGCGCTCCGTGCGGTTGCCCGGTAAGGTCAGGTTGCTTTCACCTGGAAGTATTGTCGCGGTGGCCCTGATTTGGCAAGTTCCGCGGCCGGAGCGGCGGAGGACGGGCGACATGGGGTCACGCGGGACGCGGCTTCCGGCGATGTCCGCGTCCGGTACACAGTTGACCGGCGCGCTGATCCGGGCGGCACGGGCGGTGACGGCCAAGGTCGAGCAGGTGCTCGCCGCCGAAGGGCTGACACTGGACCAGTGGCTGACGCTCGACGCGCTGACCGGGCGCGGCGGACTGGCCATGACCGACCTCGCCGACCACACGCTGACCACCGGCCCGACCCTGACCAGAGTGGTGGACCGCCTGGTGGGGACCGCCCAGGCCTATCGCGAGGTGGACGCGGGCGACCGGCGCCGCGTCCTGGTCCACCTCAGTGCTCGCGGCCGCGCGACCCATCGGCGGATCGCCGCGAAGATCGGCGAGGTGGAGGCCGAAGTGCTGGCCGACCTCACCGCGCCGGACGAGCTGCTGACGGATCTGCGGCGTCTCGGCGGCTGAGTTCCCGTCCCGCACCGAGGGACGCCCCGGGTGCATCCAACGCACCAAGGGACGCCCCCGTCGCATCCAACGCACCGAGGGCGTCCCTCGGCACGGCGGGCACTGCTGATCGGTCCACTCGCGACGGACGTGTCGCGAACGCGCCGTTCGGGGCGTTGAACGTCTCGAACGCGTCGTTCAGGGCATGAGCGGCGCGGCCGCGACCCGGACCCGGGGTAGCCTCGCGGCAGCGACGGGAGGAGTGCGCGTGGTCCGGGAACAGGCTGGGCAGGTGCTGGCCGCCAACCTGAGGGTGTTGCGTGCGCAGGCCGGGCTGTCCCTTTCGGAGCTGGCGCGGCGGTCGGGGATCGCGAAGGGGACGTTGTCGCAGCTGGAGTCCGGCGGCGGGAATCCCACCATCGAGACCGTGTTCAGTTTGTCGAACGCTCTGGAGGTGCCGGTCTCGTCGCTGCTCACCGAGCGGGTCGATCCCGACGTCGTGCTGGTGCGCTCGGCGGGTCTCGACGTGCTCAGCAGCAACGCGGTCGACCTGCGGATGCTGCGGCGAATGGACGTCACCGACACCGTGTTCGAGCTGTACGACCAGCGGGTCCGGCCCGGCGAGGTGCAGCGTTCGGCGGGCCATCCCGGCAACGAGCACGTCGTGGTCACCGCCGGGCGGCTGCGGGTCGGCCCGCCGGACTCGCCGTTCGAGCTGGGCCCCGGCGACTACGTCTGCTTCCCGGCCCGTGGCCCGCACATCTACGAGACCATCGACGGCCCGGTGGTTTCCGTGCTGCTGCTGGAATATCCCGCCGACGCCGGGCCGCCGACGCTCGGCGGATCGTGTGCGAGCCCGGTCTCCGACCCTGGCGAGGGTTGACCGCGGGGCGTCGAGCCACCTAACCTCCAATCGTTCATTTCAATGAACGGTGGTGAGCGATGGGACACCCGGATGTCGTGGTGGCCGGAGCGGGTGTCGTCGGCGCCGCGTGTGCGGAGGCGCTGAGCCGGGCCGGGCTGCGGGTCGTCGTGCTCGACCGCGGCGCGCCCGCGAGCGGGACCACGGCCGCGGGCGAGGGCAACGTCCTGGTGTCCGACAAGGAACCCGGCCCGGAACTGCTGCTGGCCCAGGCATCCCGGCGGCGATGGCCCGAACTCCTCGCGGAACTGCGCGAGGAACTCGGGCCCGGACGCGCCGAGGCGGAGTGGGACCCGAAGGGCGGCCTCGTCGTCGCCACGACGGACGACTCCGTGCTGCCGTTGCGCGAGTTCGCGGCCGCGCAGCGCGAGGCCGGTGTACGTGCCGAGCCGATCGGGCTCGACGAGGCCGCGAGCCTCGAACCGCGGCTCACCAAGGCCCTCACCGCCGCGATCCACTACCCCGAGGACGCCCAGCTCCAGCCCGTCCTGGCCGCGACCACCCTGCTCGCGGCCGTGAAGGCGCGTGGCGGGCAGGTCCGCTCCGGTGTCGAGGCGCTCGGCGTCCTCCGAGCCGGAAACGGTGCGGTGCGGGCGATCCGGACCAGCCACGGCGCCATCGCGTGCGCCGCCGTGGTGAACGCCTGCGGCCCGTGGGCGGGCGCCTTCGCCAAGGCGTGCGGCGCGCCGATCGCGGTCCTGCCCCGGCGCGGAATGGTGCTGGTGACGGCGCCGCTGCCGCCGGGCACGGTGCGCCACAAGGTGTACGACGCGGACTACGTCGGCGCGGTGGCCAGCGGCGACGCCGACCTTCAAACGTCCACAGTGGTCGAATCGACCCGGGCCGGGACCGTCCTCATCGGATCGAGCCGTCAGCGCGCGGGATTCGACGAGACGGTCCGGTTCGACGTGCTGCGCGAGCTGGCGCGCAAGGCCGCCGCGTTGTTCCCGGTGCTGGCGAACGTGCCGGTCATGCGGGCCTACGGCGGATTCCGGCCCTACGCGCCCGACCATCTCCCGGTGATCGGCGAGGATCCGCGGTTGCCTGGCCTCTGGCACGTCACCGGGCACGAGGGCGCGGGCATCGGCCTCGCGGCGGCGACCGGGCAACTGGTGGCCGAGCTGTTCACCGGCCAGGAATCCACAGTGGACGCCACGCCGTTCCGGGTCGGCCGGCCGGCGGTGGCCGAGGAGGTGCGGGCGTGAAGGTCGAGGTCGACGGGCGGCAGGTCGAGGCGAAGCCGGGACAGACGGTGGCGGGTTTGCTCATCGGCCTCGGCCGGACGTCCTGGCGGAGCACGCGAAACGGCGGCAAGCCCCGAGGCGTCTTCTGCGGGATCGGCGTCTGCTTCGACTGTCTCGTGGTGGTCAACGGGATCCCGGACGTCCGCGCGTGCCAGCGGTTGCTGGCCGACGGCGACGACGTCCGTACGCAATACGGCGCGGAGCTGCCGTCATGAGCGCCGTGGTGGTTGTGGGCGCCGGGCCCGCGGGCATGGCCGCTGCGGACGCGGCCGCCAACGCCGGACGCCGGGTCGTGCTGGTCGACTCAGCGGCCCGGCTCGGCGGGCAGTACCACCGGCAGGATTCCTTACAGGACAAGGAGAAGTTCACCCTCCACCGGAATGTCGAGCACCTTGCAGGAACCGCGGTGGCCGGGCTCGAGCCCGTCGAACGCGGCCACCGGCTGCATCTGCGCACCGGCCAAGCGGATGGTCCACAAAGGACCGCGAGCAGCATCGACACGACCGCGCTCGTGCTGGCCACCGGCGCTTACGATCGCGCTCTGCCCTTCCCCGGCTGGGATCTGCCCGGCGTCTATACCGCGGGCGCCGCGCAGGCGCTGGCGAAGGGGCAGCGGGTCGCGGTCGGGAAGCGGGTGCTGCTCGCCGGGACCGGGCCATTTTTGTTGCCTGTAGCGGCTTCGCTGCTCGACGTCGGTGCGGAGCTCGTCGGGGTGCTGGAGGCGAACAGCTCCGGGATGGGGTGGCTGCGCGAGCCCGCGGCGTTGTTCGCCGGTCATCGCAAGGCGGCCGAACTCGCCGGCTACGTGCGGATGCTGGGCAGGCACCGCGTGCCGTACCGGTCACGGACCACGGTGATCGCGGCGCACGGCCGCGACCGGGTCGAAGCGGTCACCACCGCGCGCCTCGACCACGAGTGGCGCGTGCGGAACGGCAGCGAACGCCGGTTCGCGGTCGACGCCGTGTGCGTCGGTTTCGGGTTCCTGCCGCAGCTCGAACTCGCCGTGTCGGCGGGGTGCGCCTTGGACGGCGGGTTCGTCGCGGTGAACGCCGCGCAGGCGACGTCAGTGCCCGGGGTGTTCGCGGCGGGGGAGCTGACCGGAATCGGCGGCGCGGACCTCGCCGCGGCCGAAGGGACCGTCGCGGGAATCGCCGCGGCGCAAGCTCTTGGCGCCTCCGTGGACGTGCCGCATCGCGCCTTGCGTCAGGTCAAGGAGGGGCGGACCTTCGCGGAGGGACTCGCTCGCGCCTATCCCGTCCGTGGCGGATGGCGGACGTGGCTGGACGACGACACTCTTGTCTGCCGCTGCGAGGAAGTCACGCGGCGCGAGCTGCTGGACAGCGTCGAACGGCGTGACGCGCTCGGTGTCCGCTCACTGAAACTCGTCAGCCGCGCCGGGCTCGGCCTGTGCCAGGGCCGGATCTGCGGCCGGAACGTCGCGGAGCTGACCGGGACCGCTCCCGACGGGTTCGCCCGGCGCCCGATCGCCGCGCCGGTCCGGCTCGGTGAACTGTCCGAAGTGGAATCACCATGGGAGGGAAAGGCATGACGCAGGAGAAACTCGACGGGGTCATCGTCGCCACCGCGCTGCCCTACGCCGAGGACGCCACGGCGCCGGCCGGGCTCCGTGTGGACTACGACCGCTACGCCGAACACTGCCGCTGGCTCCTCGACAACAGCTGTCGCGGCATCGGGCCGAACGGTTCACTCGGCGAGTACTCCTCCCTGACCGAGGAGGAACGCCGCCGGGTCGCGCGGACCGCGATCGAGGTGGCGGGCGACGACGGCATCGTGGTCGTCGGCGTCCATGGCGTCGGCGCGCACCAGGCAAGGGAATGGGCGGAGAAGGCGGCCGAGGATGGTGCGCACGGCGTGCTGTGCCTGCCGCCGACGATGTACCGCGCGAACAAGGGCGAGGTGCTGCATCACTACGAGCAGGTGGCGAGCGTCGGGCTGCCGGTGATGGTCTACAACAACCCGATCGACACCAAGGTCGACCTCACCCCCGGTGTGCTCGCGGAGATCGCGCAACTGGACAACGTCGTCGCGGTCAAGGAGTTCTCCGGTGACGTCCGGCGCGTGCTGGAGATCAAGGAACGTGCCCCCGGACTGACCATTGTGGCCGGTGCGGACGACGTCGCGCTGGAGGCCATGCTGATGGGCGCCACCGGCTGGTTCGCCGGATTCCCGAACGTGTTCCCCGCCGAGTCGGCGCAGCTGTTTTCCTTGGCCCAGCAGGGAAAACTGGCCGAGGCGCGGGCGCTGTACGAGCCGCTGGTCGCCGCGTTCCGCTGGGATTCGCGCACCGAATTCGTCCAGGCGATCAAGCACGGGATGGAGATCGTCGGCCGGTTCGGCGGGCCCTGCCGCCCGCCGCGCGGGCCGTTGCCCGCCGAGCAGCTGGCGGTGCTCGATGCCGACATGCGCCGCGCCGTCGACTTCCTGCGTACGCACCCGGTGGCGGCCTGACATGCGGGCTTCGCGGTACTTCAGCGCGGTCGACTCGCACACCGAGGGTATGCCGACGCGGGTCATCACCGGCGGCGTCGGGGTGATCCCCGGTACCACGATGGCGGCGCGGCGGGAGCATTTCCTGGCGCACCTCGACCACCTGCGCGAGCTGCTGATGAACGAGCCGCGCGGCCACGCGGCGATGAGCGGCGCCATCCTGCAGCCGCCCACCAGGGCGGACGCGGACTGGGGAGTGCTCTACATCGAGGTGTCCGGCTGCCTGCCGATGTGCGGCCACGGCACCATCGGTGTCGCCACGGTCCTGGTGGAGACCGGGATGGTCACGGTGACCGAGCCGGTGACCCGGGTCCGGCTCGACACCCCCGCCGGGCTCGTCGTCGCCGAGGTGGCGGTCGAAGACGGCCGGGCCAAGGCGGTCACGATCCGGAACGTGCCGTCGTTCTCGTATCAGCTCGACGCCGCGGTGGACGTACCCGGGCTGGGCAAAGTCCACTACGACATGGCGTACGGTGGGAACTTCTACGCGATCCTGCCGCTCGCCGAGCTCGGCATCCCGTTCGACAAGTCCGAAAAGGACCGGATGCTCGGCGCCGGATTGTCCATCATGGACGCGATCAACAAGGAGAACCGGCCGGTGCACCCGGCCGATACCGGCATCGGCGGCTGCAAGCACGTCCAGTTCGTGGCCCCCGGTGCCGACGGGAGCGACGCGCGCAACGCGATGGCCATCCAGCCCGGCTGGTTCGACCGTTCTCCGTGCGGTACCGGCACTTCCGCGCGAATGGCGCAGCTGCACGCACGCGGCGAACTGGCGCTGGACCAGGACTTCGTCAACGAATCACTGCTCGGGACCCGGTTCATCGGCAGGCTCGTCGAAGAGACGTCGGTCGGCGGCTTGCCGGCGGTCGTGCCCACGGTCACCGGTAGTGCGTGGATCACGGGTATGGGGCAGTACCTGCTCGACCCGGCCGACCCGTTCCCGCGGGGATTCACCCTGTGATCTGATTCCCATCGTCCACAGTAGACGTCAGACCCGGCTCGCGGTCATGTCCATGAGCCGGGCCAGGATCTTCTCGCCGTCGGTGTGGATTCCGTCGTGCTCGGCCTCGTTCGTGACCCATGTCCGGAGGTTTCCCACCGACGCGGCGGTCGCGAGCGAGAGTCCGGCGTCGACGTACATGTCGTCGTGGTACACGACCGCGGCGACCGGGACGGTGTTGGCGGCCAGTTTCGCCGGGTCATAAAAGGTCGGCCAGTCGTCCACTGTGGACAGGATCTCGGCGGCGCCGGCGAAGGGCCGCAGCGCGCGGATGTCCTCGAACATCCACGGGTACACCATTTCCCCGGTGAACAGCAGCGGATCGGCGTCCTCGGCGAACTCCGGCAACGCGGCCATCGCGCGGTGGGCCGCCCACGCTGTCGGAGTCGTGTCCTGGCCGTAGATGCATTCCTGGAGTACCGCATACAGGGGACGGTCGGCGAAGCCGGTGGCGTTCAGGGCCGCCAGCAGGAACGTGTCCGAGACCTCGGTACCGTCGAAGGCCTCGTCGAGCAGCCAATGCGTGTGCTCGAAGGCGTCGGACATGCCGAAGCGGAAGCCGAGCAGCCGGAGCCGCCGCGGTGTCAGCCGATCGCCGTCCGGGAGCCGGACGTCGTGTGTAGCGAGGTGATCGGCCAGCCGTCGCACCGTTTCGCGGTCTTTCGGGTACCGCGCGTAGAACTCGGCCGTCTTGGCGCGGACCCGGGGATAGAGGCGGGCGTAGACCTCGTCGGCGGTCGCCGTGATCCCGGGCAGGCCGCCGGTGATGTGGCAGGCACGCAGCCCTTCTGGCGCGAGTGACAAATAGCTGAGCGTGAGGAAGCCGCCGTAGCTCTGCCCCAGCGTTTCCCACGGTTCGTCGCCGCACAGCCGGGTTCGGATCAGCTCGCAGTCGGCCACGATGGCGTCGGCCCGGAAATGCCGGAGGTACGCCGCGAGCGACGTCGCGTCCATCCGCGCGGCCGTCCGGCTCGTGACCGGGGTGCTGCGGCCGGTGCCCCGCTGATCCAGCAGCAGTACGCGGTGGGTGCGCAGCGCGTGTTCGATCCAGCCGTCCGTGCGCACCGGCCGCGGCGATTTGCCGCCGGGACCGCCCTGCAGGAAAAGAAGCCACGGGAGTTCTTCGCCCGCCCGCGCGGGATCGGCCAGCTCCCGCGCGAACACCTCGATCGACGGCCCGGACGGATCGCCGTGATCCAGGGGGACATCGAAAACGTGGTCGGTGACGGCGAATCCGGGCAGGCGGGGCATCAAGGTCCTTTCTCGCGACGGTACGGAAATCCTAACCGGGACGGTGCGGCCCCGGCAGGATTTCCGCCACCACGAGGATCAGCCGAGCCGGGCGAGGATGTCCGCGGCTTCGACTGCCTGCCGGAGAAAGCCGCCGTGGCTGCTCGCCAGTGAGTGCACCTCGAACGGGTTATCCGGGGTGAGCGCGTCGGCCTCCTTGATGTAGAGGTCCTGTGCCGCCGGCGGCATGGCCCTGTCCTCGGTGAGCCGGATGTACGTGTGCGGGACGCGACCCCAGGTGTCCTTGTCCGCGCGGTGGTCCCATTCCGGGTCGCCCAGCCACAGCACCTCGTCCGGCTGCATGGCGGCGAGGGCGCGGAGGAAACCCTCGTCGGTGAGTTCGCCGGTGATCGCCTCGCGCAGCGCGGTGACCTGCGCCCGATCGGCGCCGCGCCAGTTCAGCCGGAGGCAGCCGAGCACGGCCGGGTCCCCGGCGAGCAGCGGAGCGGTGGCGGGGAACAGTGCGCTGTCGGCCCACTCCGGGAGTCGCGGATACTCGCCGGGCGCCCGATCGACGGGACACTGCGCGGCGATGTAGACGAGCCTGCCGAGCAATTCGGGAGCCGCGTTGGCCACGCCGGTCGTGATGAGCCCGCCGAAACTGTGTGCCACCAAGACGACCGGCCCGTATTCGCGGACGCGGCGGACCACGTCCAGCACGTGCCCGATCATGTCCGCCGCCGTGACGCCGGCGATCGGCGACGGCTCTTTCGTGAACGTCTCCAGATCCTGCTCGTGATAGGCGCGGGAAAATCCCGCGCCACGCCCCGGAAGATCGACCGCGATCGTCCGATGTCCGCGCAAAGCCATTTCCTGCTGGAGCGCCGTCCAGCTCTGTGCGCTGCCGGCGGAACCGTGCACCAATACGTAAGTGGGAGCCATGTGGCGATTATGGACAGAGAATTCCGGTATCGCCAAGCTCATGCCCGCAAGGGCCGCGAATTCCGCCCCATGGTGCGAATTATCCGGGGTAATCTGAAAAGGATAAAGTAAGGTGGCGCATGGCCACGTTCGTATTATACCGCGTTTGCCGTGTTATGGCCAGCGATTTCGGGGCGAAGTCCCGTGAATGCCACATTGAGGTTTTCTCGGTAAGAGGTGGGGTGTTTCTTCAGGTGGTCTGATGGCGGTCCTGGAGTTCGCGCAGGAAGGTCTCGGCCAGTTCCCGCGCCACCAGACGCGCGGGGTCGCGTCCGCTCGCGATCCAGAAGAAGGTCGGTCCGATCAGCAAGGCGGTGGCGAGATCGACGGGAATCGCGGCGGTGTCCCGGACGACTCGTTCGACCACGGCTCGGGCGCTGTCGCCGAGAATGTCCTTCGAGGCGAGCAGATCCGCGACGGCCGAGTCGTGCTGTGCTTCGCCGAGGAGCGCCCGGTAGGCGGCGCCGGCCGGTGACTGGGTGAGGAATCGCACGAGCGCTTCCACATAGGACGTGAGGTCGTCAAGGGCATCGCCGGTGGCGTCGATGGCGAGTTCGTGTGAGGCGTCGGCCGCGCTCGCTTCGAATAGGATCTCCGCCTTGGTGGACCACCATCGGTACACGGTCTGCCTGCCGACGCCCGCCTTCTCGGCGATGCCCTTCATGGTCATGGCCGCGTAGCCGACCTCGAGCAGCAGATCGTCGACCGCGTGTAGTACGGCCGCCCGTGCCCGCTCGCTTCGCGGCCGGCCGACTCGTCCTCGCTCCTCGTCAAGCATGGCCCGACTATACCGAGACACCGTGCCTCGTTATGTGTTACGGTTTCGAGGCACGGTGACTCGAAACTAATCAAGGAGGTCGCGCTCATGCGCGTGTTCGTAACCGGAGCGACCGGCTGGATCGGCTCCGCGACCGTGGAGGACCTGCTGGGGGCCGGGCACGAGGTCGTCGGGTTGGCTCGGTCGGAGACGGCTGCGACGTCGCTCGTCGGGAAGGGAGCGAAGGCGCTTCGCGGGGATCTCGACGATCTCGACGCGCTCCGCCGTGGGGCTACTGACGCCGAAGCCGTCGTTCACCTGGCGAACAAGCACGACTGGGCCAACCCGGCCGTGATGAACGGCACTGAGCGGGCCGCGATCGAGACCATCGCCGAGGCGCTCGTCGGCACCGAGCGTCCTTTCCTGCTCGCGGCCGCGTTCGCCGGCTTGGCTCAGGGGCGCCCGGCGGTGGAGACGGATGTCTCGCCCGCCGTGGGCCTGAATTCGATGAGAGGCGGCGGTGAGAACCTCGCGCTCGAGTACGTCGATCGCGGAGTCCGGGTCATCAGCGCACGGTTCGCGCCGAGCGTCCACGGCATGGCGGACCACGGGTTCATCAGCTCCGTCGTGGCCGCGGCACGGCGCCGCGGCGTCTCCGCCTACATCGGTGACGGCTCAACGGCGTGGTCGGCGGTGCATCGCTCCGACGCGGCCCGGCTGATCCGGCTGGGACTGGAGCAGGCGCCCGCCGGATCGCGGCTGCACGTGGTCGCCGAAGAGGCCGTCACCATCCGGACGATCGCGGAAGCCATCGGGCGTTCGCTCGACCTGCCGGTGACCTCGGTCGCCCCCGAAGACGCCGTCGAGCATTTCGGGTTCATCGGCCGGTTCTTCGGGATGGACATGAGCGCGTCGAGCGAGCGCACCCGCGAAATGCTCGCGTGGACCCCCACCGGGCCGACCCTGGTCGAAGACATCGACGCGGGCGCTTACGCCGGTGCGTGAGGCCTTTCGCGCCCAACTGAGAGGAAAGAAATGAAGACCTCGCCCGCGATCGCACCGGATCCCGTGTACTCGCCACGGCGTCCGGGACTGGTCCTGGCCTGCGTGTGCGCGTGCACCGTGCTGGTGATCAGCCTCGTCGCCGCGATCAACGTGGCGGTGCCGATGATCTCGGCGAGCGGGCTGCGCCCGAGTTCGTCGCAGCTGCTGTGGATCGTCGACGCCTACATCGTGGTGTTCGCCTGCCTGGTCATCCCGGCGGGCGCGGCCGGTGACCGGTTCGGGCGCAAGGGAGTACTGCTGACCGGGCTTCTCGCTTTCGCCGTCGGCGCGGGGATTTCCGCGGTCTCGGCGAACGTGCCGATCATGCTGATCGGCCGCGCGATCACCGGGATCGGGGCCGCGTTGGTGCTGCCGAACGGATTGGCGGTACTGGTGCACGCGACCGCGCCCGAACGGCGTGGCCGCGCTCTCGCGACCTGGGCCGCGGCGACCGGCATCGCCGGGATCATCGGGAACGTCGGCGGCGGCGCGCTGCTGGCCACCGGTTCGTGGCGAAGCCTTTTCATCGCCGTCGCGCCGATAGCGCTCCTATGTGGACTGTGGGTCGCGCTGGCCGCTCCGCGCAGCAGCCGCCACTCGCGCGACCTCGACCCGGTGGGCACGGCGTTGTTCGTCGCGGCGATCGTGGCACTGCTCATCGGCATCATCGAGGGGCCGGAGCAGGGCTGGGGCAGCGCCGTCGTCGTCACCGCGTTCGTGTTCAGTGTCGTATTCGGTGTCATCTGGGTCGTGGTCGAACTCCGCGTCCGGCACCCCATGCTCGACCCTCGGCTGTTCCGCATTCCCTTGCTGCGCAGTGCCGCCCTCGGCATGCTCGTCATGTTCTTCGGAAACTTCGGGCTGTTCTACGTCAACGCCTCGCTCCTGCAATACGGCCGCGGGTACTCCGTGCTCCAGGCGGGGCTCGGGGTTCTTCCCCTGACGCTGCCGGTGTTGTTCGGCTCGCGGTACGTTCCCGAGCTGGCCAAGCGCATCGGTATCCCGGCGACGCTGGCGGCCGCCTTCCTGGCCGGCGCCGTCGGTCTGTTCGGGTTGTCGACCGCCGCGGACCAGCCGTACTTCGTCTACGCGGCCTGGCTCGTGGTCATCGGCATCGGCCTCGCGCTCGGGATGCCCTGCCTGACGACAGAACTCACCGCGTCACTGCCCACCGAGCAGGCCGGTGTCGCGGGCGGGCTCCAATCCGCGACGCGGGAACTCGGCAGCGCGCTCGGTGTCGCGGTCGTCGGGACCGTGCTGACCGCGAGTTTCACCCAGCACCTGCCCGCGATTCTCCGCGACCGTGAGCCGGCGCCGCGCACCATCACCCAGGCGCTCACCGTGGCACCCGCGCACCGCGCCGCGATCGTCGACGCCTTCACCACCGGTGCCGGCACCGCACTTCGGGTCGCGAGCGTCGTCACGGTGCTCGCGGGCGCCGTGGTCATCACGGGCGCGGTACGGGCCGGCCGGCGCGGTCCCGGGAACTGACGGGCGCCGCGGTGCAGCCGAAGATCGCCGTTCCCGGGCGCACGCGCGCCCGGGAACGGCTTTCCTCGTCGGTCTTCCGGCGGGGTCAGTGGCAGGTGGTGGTGCCGCTGTCGGTGAAGGTCTTGCCGGCCTCCGGCACGAACTGCCAGTCGTAGCTGTTGTTGTGCAGGGTCAGCTTCAGCACGCCGAAGGTGTCGCCGTTGCGGACCTCGCTGTTGGGCTGCGGGGTGCCGAAGGTGTAGTGGCTCCGGCCGCCGGTACCCGCGACGAACTCACGGATACCCCGCGCGGTGTCGAGCTGGCCGCTCGGGTTCTGCGGGGCGAACCGTTCGTACTGGTGGTTGTGGCCGCCGAGCACCACGTCGGCGTTGGCGTTGTACAGGTCCTGCCACATCGCGCCGAACGAGGTGTCCGGCGCGTGGTCGGTGCCGGAGGTCCACCGCGGTTTGTGCCACAGGGCGAGGGTGCAGGGTTTGGTGCTGGCGGCCAGATCCGCCACCAGCCATTGTTCCTGCACCGAACCCGCGGTGTGCGCGACCTCGGAGTTGATCGTGATGATGTGCCAGTTGCCCAGATCGTAGGAGTAGTAGCCCTTGGCGGGATCGCCGGCGGCGGCACCGAAGTAGGTGTAGTAACCGGTGGCTCCTGGCGTGTTGTACTCGTGGTTGCCCGGCGCGGGTTTGGTACGGGCCTTCTGACGGCCCCACGTCGGGTCGTAGTAGGTGTTGTATTCGGCGAGGGTGCCGCTGTCGTAGGCGTTGTCGCCGAGGGTGTAGACCGTGCCGGGGATACCGTCCAGCAGAGTGGCCGTCGCCTCCTGGCTGGAGCCCGCTCCGGCGATGTCCCCGGCGCCGACGAACACCGGGTCGCCGGTCTGGGTGCCGGTGGTGACCACGAGTTGCGGGGCGGTGCCCCCGGTCTCCCGTGAGTCGTAGTCCGCACCGTCGTTGCTGGGCGACGTGACACCGATGCTGAACGTGCCGTTGCCGGTGACCAGCGAGGTGACGTCGACTTCGTACCAGGTGTTGCGCGAGACCGCGCCGAGCGAGCCCAGCGTCGCGCCGTCGATCGCGGGCTGGTTGGTGTAGGTCACGCCGGTCTCGGACCAGGTGGTGTCGGTCATCGACTTGAAGGTGCCGCCGTTGTTGCTCTTGGCACCGGCGGTGTCGTCGGTGTGGACACGGAGTTTGGCGGTGGTCACCGGCTCGGTGAGAGTGCCGACGGTGAATTTGAGGAACGTCCGCTTGACCGGCGAGTTGTCCACGCCGAGCTGACCGGAGGTGCCGAAATTGGTGCCGGGGGAACTGCTGTCGACGTAGGTGTCCGCGACCGGGGTGAACGTCGTCGTCGCTGCGGCCGCCGCGGGGGCGATCGCGGTGAGCAGGGCCGCGGCCAGTGCGGCCGTCAGTCCCGCGGTCCCGAGCATCCGGAGGTGCCGGTTACCCATCTGGTGGTCCCTTCCCGAAAGTGATCGACTGTGTTCCATGTCACAGTCGCTGGGGAAAGGTAAGCGTGGTGTGCGACGCCAGCCGGGCGGGGAGATGAACGTTGCGCGGTTTGCCGGTGAGCGTTGGGAATTCCGGGAATTTGACCGTTGCGCGGCCGTGCTGTTTGCGTTTTGTGGCCCTGCCGCCGACGGCAAAAGTGAATCACGTCAAGCATTTCGATGAATCGGATTCACTTTGCCGCGCCCGGGTCAGTAGACGCACTGCGGTTTGTTCGGGTCGCGGGGGGGCGCGCGCCCGCGGGGGGCCCCGCCCCCACGGCGTCCTCGAGGTTGCCGAGCAGGACGTCGACCTTCTTCGCGATGTCCGGC
>NZ_JBHYIQ010000006.1:3778-25660 GCF_042739895.1 Amycolatopsis sp. NPDC059021 | reverse complement strand
TAATAATTTCCCCGCCCCCGGTACAGATCCGCCACGGGGTTTATTTGGCCCCCCCGGCCCCCGCCGCGTCCGGGCACCCCCGCGGGGGCGCCCCGGCCGCGCTGGACGGTGTCGCGGGTGTGCCGCCCAGCGCGGCGGGCAGGCCGTGGTAATCCGTGCCGAGGTACACCGCGATGTGCCCGGAGGAGGCGGCGGTGCTGGCCGAGACCGCGGAGATGCCCAGCTGTGCGGCCAGGGCGTCGGCGTCGGCCTTCGCGCCCTTTCCGTAGAACACATGCGATTCGGGTTGAGTGGCCACAGTGGACGTATCACCCTTGGTGAACCCGTGCCCGGCCGCCGCGTCAGCCAGCTCGGCCGCCCGATTGTCCACACCGGACGCGTTGCGGACGTCCACAGTGGAACCGGAGCCGACGGGCTTGGGCGGTGCGGCGGGAGTGGACGGGACAGGTGCGGCCTGGCCGGGGTTGATCCACGACTGGACGGCGGCCTGGATCTGGCCGACGTCGATGCGGTTGATGTCGACGCTCTGCCCGCCCAGCAAGATCTTGTCGGCCTTCACGACCGGCAGGGTGTGGAACACGATGTTGGCGGGATTGAGGTTTTTCGCCTGTTTCGCGAGGTCGAGGATGTTCCATCCCTTGTCGTAGACGACGTCCTCTTCGGCGGCGGTGAGCAGCTTCTGCAGGTCGGAAAGGCTGCCGAAGACGCCGTCCCGTTTCAGCGTGCTCGCCACCGAGGCGAGGAACGCCTGCTGGCGGGATTCGCGGCCGAGGTCGTCGCCGGGCAGGCCGTTGCGCTGCCGGACGAACTCCAGCGCCTGCTCGCCGTTGAGATGCTGGGGTCCCTGGGGGAAGTCGGCGCCGGAGGCGTCGTCCTTGGTGGCCTCCTTCAGGCATACGTCGACACCGCCGAGCGCGTCGGCGAGGTGGTAGAACCCGGCGAGGCTGATCTCGGCGAAATGGTCGACGTGGACCTTCAGCAGGTGTTCGACGTTCTTGATCGTCGAGGTGCGCCCCGCCTCGCGGCTCTTGAACTCCAGCGTCGCCGGGTCCCGCTCGCCCTGGGCGTACAGGCGTTCCTGCTCCTGTTCCTTCGCCCAGCCGTAGCCTTCCTTGATCTTTCCCTGGGTGGCGCCGAGCAGCGGACCGTCCACAAAGGTGATGTAGTCGTCGCGGGGTATCGAGATGCCGGTCGCCTTGCTGCCGTCGTTGGGCACGTGCAGCAGGATCATCGTGTTGGTGTTGTAGCCGCCCGTGTGGTCCTGGTGATCGGGCGAATGCTCGGCGTCGAGCCCGTTTCCGGCGTGGAGTGCCTTCAGGACGTTCGGCGGGAGGTCCTGGCCGTTCTTGTCCTTCCGGGTGGTGAGCCCGAGCAGCAGGATGTTCTGCGAGCCGTCCGGTGCCTTGCCCTCGCCCGAGATCGCGCCGGACGCGCCGAGGCCCTGCGCCTGCCGCAGGGTGTTCCAGAAGAACCCGGTGACCAGCAGCGTCACCACGGACAACAGGGCGACCAGTACGCGGCCGGCGGAGTGGGCGGGCTGGTGGCGCCGCCGGGCGACACGCGGATTCCGGGCGTTGGGCTTCACACGTCCCTAGACGCCGGCCTCCCGGTTGCTGCTGCACGACGTGAGAAAGCCTACTTTCCGGCAGGCTCCGCGACGTGGTGCGGAATGCCGTGCACGGTGTGCGCCGCGAAGCCGAGCGCCTCGGTGACCAGTCCGGTGAGGTGATCGCTGGTGATCCGGTAGAGCATGCGGCGGCCCTCGCGGCGGACCTGGACGAGCCCGGCCAGGCGCAGCCGCCCCAGATGCTGCGAGACCGAGGATCGCGACGCGGCGACCTGCTCGGTCAGCGTCGTCACGTCCTGTTCGGTGGTCAGCAGGTGCAGCAGATGCAGCCGGGTCGGATCGGCCAGATGCCGCAGGATCTCGGCGGCGAGGTCGAGCTGCCGTGGGTCGGCCGGGTGGCCGGGCCGCGCCGCCGAGTTCGGGTTAACATGCGCGTGCATGGTTGCATAATGGACGTGAGCAGGGCACTCTCACAAGCCGGCACCCCGGATAAGAGGACGGTCATGGGTTCGCAGCACGGTCACGGTCATGCGCATGGGCACGCTCCGGCGTCGCGGTGGGCGCGGGCGCGGCATGTGCTCCTCCACGCGTTCACACCGCACAGCCACGACAGCGCCGACCGGTTCGACAGCGCGTTGGAGGCCAGCAGGCAGGGGATGCGGACGCTGGTGTGGTCGTTTGCGGCACTGTTCGTCACCGCGGCCGCCCAGCTCGTGGTCGTGCTGCTGAGCGGCTCGGTCGCGCTGCTCGGCGACACCATCCACAACTTCGCCGACGCGCTGACGGCGTTGCCGGTCGGCATCGCCTTCGTGCTCGGCAGGCGCGCGGCGACCCGCCGGTTCACCTACGGGCTCGGCCGCGCGGAGGATCTCGCCGGGGTGATCGTGGTGCTGATCATCGCGGCGTCGGCGGTTTTCGCCGGGTATGAGGCGGTGCTGCGGTTGATCGATCCGCGGCCGGTCGGGCACTTGTGGATCGTCGCGCTGGCCGGCGTCATCGGCTTCGCGGGCAACGAACTTGTCGCGCGCTGGCGGATCACGGTCGGCCGCCGGATCGGTTCCGCGGCGCTGGTCGCCGACGGTCTCCACGCGCGCACCGACGGTTTCACCTCGCTGGCCGTCGTCGCCGGAGCGGGCGGGGTCGCGCTGGGCTTTCCGCTGGCCGACCCGATCATCGGCCTGCTCATCACCGTGGCGATCCTCTTTGTGCTCCGCGACGCGGCGAAGGAGGTCTTCGGGCGGCTCATGGACGCCGTCGACCCGGCGACCGTGGAGCTGGCCGAGCGTTCCGCCGCCGACGTGGACGGGGTTGCCGGGGTGAGCCAGCTGCGGATGCGCTGGACGGGGCACACCTTGCGGGCCGAACTCGCGGTCGCCGTCGAACCGACGCTCACCGTCGAGGCGGCGCATCGGCTCGCGCACGAGGTCGAGCATCACCTGGTGCACGCGGTGCCGCGGCTGGCCGCCGCCGTCGTGCACACCGAGCCTGTCATCGGGGCGCAGCAGGCGCACGCGCTGCTCGGTGGTCACTGACCGGGTCTCGCTTTCCTGTACTGCGCCGTCGTTACCCATCCGACCACAGCCACGGCGGAAAGGGTCTCCACGAGCGGGTCGGCTGCGGACCGTGTCCGCCTGCTTCTGGTCGGATGGGTAAATTTATGTTAGGAAAGGTTCCTAACTAATGACTTTGCTCGGGAGGCGATGTGCGCAAGCGTGGCCTGGTCGCGGCGGTGGTGCTGGTGATGCTCGGGGGCGGCACGGTCGCCGTCGCGCAGACGACCGAGGCGGCACCCGCCGGTGCCCGCCTGGCGAAGAACATCATCTACATCCAGGGCGACGGGATGGGGCTCGGGCAGCGCGACCTCATCCGGCTGGCCACCGTGGGCAAACGTGGTGAGCTGGAGATGAACAAACTCCCGGTGACGGGCCTGGTCCGTACCGCGCCGGACGATCCGGAGGAGATCGTCACCGACTCGGCGGCCGCCGCCACCGCGCTCGCGACCGGGCACAAGACCCGCAACGGCGCGGTCGGCGTCGACGTCCACGACCGTCCACTGGAGACAGTGCTCGAACGCGCCAAGAAGGCGGGCAAGGCGACCGGCCTGGTCACCACGGCCCAGGTCACCGGCGCCTCGCCCGCGGCGTTCGCGGCACACGTGCCGAGCCGGGATTCCCAGAGCGACATCGCCAAGCAGTACATCGAGAACAGCCGTCCCGAGGTGCTGCTCGGCGGCGGCGAGGACTGGTGGTACCCGAAGGGAAACCCCGGTGTCTGGCCGGACAAACCGGGCGAAGAGAGCCGCAGCCCGTACGGCGACCTCGTCGAACGGGCGCAGCGGACGGGCTACACCTACGTGCGTAACGCCGACGAGCTGGCCCGCACCCGCGCGAACCGGATCCTCGGCCTGTTCGCGAACGAGGACATGGTCGACTACGGGCCGGACGGTGTCGGCAAATACGCGCCGAAGGTGCCGTTGCGGCAGATGGCGCGCAAGGCGCTCGACACGCTTTCCCAGAACCCGAGGGGTTTCTTCCTCTTCCTGGAGGAGGAAGGCATCGACGGGATGTCGCACGAGAACAACGCGCATTCGGTCATCGACGCCGGCCGTGCGCTGGACGAGACCGTGGCCGAGGTGATGCGGTTCGTGCGCAGCCATCCTGACACGCTGGTGATCATCGGCGGTGACCATGAAACCGGCGGGCTGAGCATCGAGAACTACGACAGCTCCAACACCGGGCCCGAACATGCGCGCGAGGACGGCCCGTTCCCGGTCCCCGGCTCGAAGCTGCAGTTCACTGTGGACTGGACGACGAACGAGCACTCGGGCGCCGACACCCCGGTCACCGCGAGCGGCCCGGGATCCGCGCGGCTGGGCGGAATCGTCGAGAACACCGACGTCTACCACGTCATGCGGGACGCCGCCGGGCTGTGAGCTGAAGGGGACTTTCCTCGCGTCTCGTGCGCTGAAGGGGACTTTCCTCGCATGTGATGAGACGAAAGTCCCCTTCAGCCCACCGGGATCAGCGGAGCACCGGGCAGGTCAGCGGTTCGGTGTCTCCGCCGATCGTGTAGGTGACCACGACCTTCGCGGCGGGTTTCCCGGCCTGCCGGTGCACACCGAGCGCGGTGCAGACGAACTGGTCGACGCCGAGCGCCGAGATCTCGTACTTCGCCAGCGGCAGGCTGATCCTGATCAGCTCGTCGGATTCGGTCACGCGGGGGCTGCGGCCGAGCGCGCTCTGCCAGGCGAACGCGGAGTGCAGGCCGTCGTTCTGCGGCGAGCCGCTGCTGGCGACCAGCAGGTTGAGCGCGTCGGTCACGGTGCTGAGCCGCTGAGTGGGGCGAAAGTTCGGCACCAGTTCGCCGTCGGTGTCGACGAAGTACAGCGTGACGCCGGGTGCGACACCCGTCGGGGCCTTTCCTCCGTCGAGGACACCGCTGGGTTCGACACCGCACGCGGTCAGCGTCGCGAGGAGCACGGCCGCTACCAGGACTCGCCGGGTCATGCATCCTCCTTGGGGCGCAAGGGAAATCGGGCGACGAACCGGGCACCGGCGCCGGACGCGTTGCCCGCTTCGATGTCGCCGCCGTGCAACCGCGCGTTCTCGACCGCGATCGCCAGGCCGAGCCCGCTGCCCTCGGACCGCGTCCTCGCCGCGTCCGCCTTGTAGAACCGTTCGAACACGTGCGAGGCCAGGTCGCCGGGCAGGCCGGGACCGTGGTCGACGACCTCCACCGTCGTCTCCCGCTCGTCCGCCCGCAGCCGGATCAGCACCGGCGGCGCGCCGTGCCGCAGCGCGTTGCCCACCAGATTCGCCACCACGATGTCGAAACGACGCCGGTCGAGCACCGCCGTGATCGGTGTCGGCGCGTCGAGTTCGATCCGGTCCGACCACCCGCGCGAGCGGAGACAGTCCACAATGGCCTGACGCAGTTCGACGTCCTCCAGCCGCAGCCGCGCCGCGCCCGCGTCGAACCGGGACACCTCGATCAGGTCCTCCACCAGCCGCGTCAGCCTTCGCGTCTCTTCGACGGCGAGCAGTGTCGACGTCCGCGCGTCCGGCGACATCGCCCCGGCCTCGTCCTCCAGCACCTCGACGACGGCGGTCAACGTCGTCAGCGGGGTCCGCAGCTCGTGCGAGACGTCGGCGACGAACCGGCGCGCGTCGGCCTCCATCCGGCGCAGCTCGGCCACGGAGTCCTGCAACTCGGCCGCCATGTGGTTGAACGTCTCCGCGAGATCGGCGAGTTCGTCCGAGCCGCGGACGCGCAGGCGGGCCGAGAGGTCGTGTGCTGCCAGGCGGCGCGCGGTGGTGCGCAGTTCGCGGACCGGCCGTAGCACCCCGCGCGCGGCGAGCAGCGCGAGCAGGATCGCCAGCGGCAGCGCCAGTGCGCTGGTCTGCGCAGCATTCTTGGCCGAGGTGTCCATCTGCTGCTGGACGTCGGAAAGATCGCGGACGGCGTAGACCTCGATGCCCGACGGTGACCGGGTGCCGTCCAGCGCGGTCCGTGTCACCGGGGTCCCGAGCACCAGTTTCGGCCCGGTGGGCGAGGCGACGCGTTGCCGCACGAGCCGATCGCGGGAGGCGACCGCGGCCCGCAGGTCGGCGGAGACAAGGCCGAGCCCGTCACCGTCCGAAGAGGACAATTGGTGGTAGGTCACCAGCGCGGGCGCGCCCACCGCGGCGCGCAGCCGGTCCAGCGCGGCCTGGTCGGGCGGGTCGGTGAGGTCCGCGGTGAGCGCGCCGATCCGGTGCCGGAGGTCGTCGCCCGCGCGCTGCTCGGCCTCGGACACCAGTGACGTGCTGGTCGAGGCGTAGCTCGCCCAGGCGGCCGCGACCGCGCCGAGCACGGTCACCAGCACGAACGCGCAGACGAGCCGGACGCGCAGGCCCGTCAGCCACCGTGGTCTCATACCGGGCCGAACCGGTAACCGAAACCGCGGACGGTCTGCACGAAGACCGGCGACGCCGGATCGGCCTCGATCTTGGCGCGCAGCCGCTGCACGCAGTTGTCGACCAGCCGGGAGTCACCGAGATAGTCGTGCTCCCACACCGATTCCAGCAGCTGCTGACGGCTGAGCACCCGGCCGGGGGAGCGGGACAGCTCCAGCAGGACACGCAGTTCGGTCGGTGTCAGCGACACCGGATCGCCGTCCTTCGTGACGGTCATCGCCGCGCGGTCGAGGGTCAGCCCGGCGTGGCGCTCGGTGCCCGCGGGTTCGGCGGTGCCGCGCCGCAGCACGGCCTTGATCCGCGCGTCGAGCACCCGCGGCCGCACGGGTTTCACCACGTAGTCGTCCGCGCCCGCTTCGAGACAGCCGACGACGTCGAAATCGTCGTTGCGGGCGGTCAGCACGATGATCGGCACCGGCCCGTCCGCGCGGAGCCTGCGGCAGACCTCGAACCCGTCGATCCCGGGCAGCATCAGGTCGAGCACCACGAGGTCGGGCGGCTCGGCGCGGGAGACGCGCAGGCCCTCCTCGCCGGTCTCGACGGCCTTGACGTCGTGGCCGTGTTTGCCCAGCGCCATGCCGAGACTCCGGCGGATGGACGGGTCGTCCTCGATCAGCAGAACCTGAGCCACGGTCCGATTATCACCGCAGGTCAGCGAGCTCGCCCGGGGAGGCGCGGTATTGCGACACAACCAGGACGAAGCCGGTACCGGACGCGGACACCGGCGCCCGCTCGCTAGGAATTCGTAAGTTCGGCCCGCGGCTCCTTGTCCTGCAGCGCCGGGCTGGATTCCATCGAAGGATGGGCAGAGGTCTCGTACGGGGGCACGCGTGGGGTGTGCGCCACGACGACCGGCCGCCTGATCCGGTGCCGGCCGGTGGTACCCCCGAACCCGGCGATTCACCGGCCGGCAGCTGAGTCCTGCCCATTTCCCGCGCGGGCTCCCGCGCGCTCATTCCATTGTGGATGGACCATGCCCGAAAACCCCACTGTTCTCATCACCGGAACCACCGACGGCATCGGCTACGAGACGGTACGGCTGCTCGCCACCGGCGACACCACCGTGATCACGCACGCCCGCACCCGCGAAGAAGGTGAGGAAGCCTGCCGGCGGCTGGTGGCTTCCGGCGTCGACGCGGGACGTCTCCAGCCCGTCGTCGCGGACTTCGCCGATCTGCGGCAGGTCGCCGAAATGGCCGCGGCGGTCGCGCAGGCGTTTCCGCGCCTGGACGTCCTGGTCAACAACGCGGGTGTCGCCGGCACCGGCAACCGCACGATCACCAAGGACGGCCACGAGGAGACGTTCCAGGTCAACTACCTGGCCCCGTACCTGCTGACCAGGCTGCTCGAGGACCGGCTGGACGCCTCCCCGGTGAGCAGGGTGGTCAACGTGTCCTCGTCGCTGCATCGCGGCGGCCGGATCAACTGGGCCGATCTCAACTGGAAGCGGCGGTACAACCGTGGCGCCGCGTACGCGCAGTCCAAGCTGGCGCTGACCATGTTCACCACGGCGCTGACCGAGTTCCGGCCGAAGGTCCGCGAGGCCGTCAGCGTGCATCCCGGCATCGTCGCCACCGGGATGCTCCAGCACTACAGCTACCGCGGCCGCCCCGTCGCCGAAGGCGCCGAGGTCGTCGCCCGGCTCGCCGATCCCGGGGCCAAGGTGCTGGCAGGCGGCTACTACGACGGCCGCCTGCCAGCCAAGGCCGCGGCGGCCGCCGTCGACCCCGACGCCGTCCAGAAGCTCTGGAAGGTCAGCGAAAAGCTGACCCTGGTGGAGCAGCGCCGGGGATGAGCCTCAGCGCACCGGCCGCCGGTACGGGGTGTGCTCCATGCGCGGCTCGCCGCCCTCGCGGCGTGACGCCGGGCGCGTGCCCGGCCGGCGGTCGGTGTTCAGCCACCACTGCAGGAACCGCAGCACGAGTGCGAACAGCACGCAACACGCGATCAGCATCACCGAATAGGCCAGGTCGCTCATGCATCGCCTTCTTCATGGGTGTCAGGGGATGCCGCCCAGCATGCGGCCGCGGAGCCCGCCCGGCGTAGCGGTTCTCACGAACCCTTGACGCCCCCGCGGGGGATGTTGACGCCGCTTTTCGTGGAACCGCACCGACCGGCGGCCGATGTCGTCCGCTCGCGCGCCGATGCTAAAAACGCGCATCCGGGCTCTGTTCGGTATGCCATTTTCGGCCGGGGTAGCGGGGTTGTCCTTGACAGCTTCGTGGCCCCGGCCGAAACTCTTTGCCGACACGGGTCATTTCTCGGAATTCTGACCGGCATCGCGTTCACTGGAGAAGCTATGCGGTTTTCCGCTCGACTTCGTTTCGGCAGGGTCGTTTCGGTTTTCTCGGCCGCGGTGGTGATGACGGCCGCGGTCACGGTCGCGGCGGCCGCTCCCGCGGCGGCGGACGAAGCGTTCTACACGCCGCCTTCGCCGCTTCCCACGGGGCAGAATGGTGACGTCATCAAGTCGCAGCCGTCGGCCTTCAACGGCGGCAAAGCGACCCGGATCATGTATTTGTCCCGGGACACCAAGGACAAGGCGATTCCGGTGACCGGCACCGTGATCGTGCCGACGACGCCGTGGACGGGCCAGGGGCCGCGGCCGATCGTCGCCTACGCGCCGTTCACGGCGGGAATGGCCGACAAGTGCGCGGTGTCGAAGACCATCGCGGGCGAGGGCAGTTCCGACATCATCGCGAACGTGCAGACGCAGTTCGTGAACGCGTTGCTGCAAAAGGGTTTCGCCGTGGCGCAGACCGACTACGAGGGCCTTGGCACGCCGAACATGGAGCACACGTACGTGATGCGCCGCTCGGAGGCGCACACCACGCTCGACGTCGCCCGCGCGGCGCAGCGGCTGCCCGATTCGGGGCTGGACAAGAACGCGCCGATCGGCATCGTCGGCTATTCCCAGGGCGGTGGCGCCTCCGCCGCCGCGGTGGAAATGGCGCCGGACTACGCGCCGGAACTCAACCTCAAAGGCGCCTACGCGGGCGCCGCTCCGGCGGACAAGGCCGTACTCGCCAAAAGCCTCGACGGCGCGTATGCCGCCGGCTTCCTCGGATTCGCGCTCATCGGCATCAACACGGCGTACCCCGAAACACACATGCTGGATCTGGCCAACCCCACCGGCGCGCAACTGTTCCTGCAGGCCCGCCAGATCTGCACCATGGACGCCATTTTCCAGCTCGCCTTCAAACAGACCAACACGCTGACCAAGGACGGCAGGCCGGTTTCGGCCTACCTGGCGGAAGAACCGTTCAAAACGGTGGTCGAGGACCTGAAGATCGGCAACCTCAAGCCCGCCGCCCCGGTACTCGTCGAACACACCCCGATGGACGACATCGTCCCCTACGGCCAGGGCAAGCAGATGGCCAAGGACTGGTGTGGCAAGGGCGCCGACGTCGAGTTCAAGGACCTGCCCTCCTTCAGCCCGGTGCTCTCCCACGCGCTCGCCGCGTTCGGCGCCTCGGGCAACGCGGCCAACTGGATCGCCGACCGCTTCGCCGGAAAACCCGCCACGAGCAATTGCGGCGGATTCTGAACCGGCCCTCGGTGCTGAGTCAGATCGGACAAAGTGTCCAAACTGGACACATGAAATACTCTTCAAAAGTCCACAATCCCTGACGAGACCTGTACGGGCGTAACACTTTTCTTTACGCTTTCTCTACGTCTCGACGTGGTCCCACGGCCTGAGCGGCAACTTACGCTCAGGCCGTGCCGTCACCCACCGCAGTGCTCAAGCGCCTCGTCGTCGGGCTGCCCTTCCGCAGCGACAGGCTGGGCGAGACGCTCCTGCCCAAGCGGCTGGCGCTGCCGGTCTTCGCCAGCGACCCGCTCTCCTCGGTCGCCTACGCCACCCAGGAGATCCTGCTGATCCTGGCGCTGGGCGGGCTGGCGTTCCTGCACCTCGCGCCGTGGGTGGCGGCGGCGATCGTCGTCCTGCTGGCCGTCGTCGTGCTCTCCTACCGGCAGGTCGTGCAGGCCTACCCGAGCGGAGGCGGCTCGTACGAGGTGGCCTCCCGCAACCTCGGCCGGCCTGCCGGGCTGGTGGTCGCCGGCGCGCTGCTGGTCGACTACATCATGACGGTCGCGGTGTCGGTCGCGGCCGGGGTCGACAACATCATCTCCGCGGTGCCCGGACTCAACCCGTACCGGGTGCTGATCAACCTCGGCTTCGTCGCCTTCCTGACCGCGATGAACCTGCGCGGGGTGCGGGAATCCGGGCGCGCGTTCGCGGTCCCGACGTACGCGTTCGTCGCCGGTGTCGCGGTCATGATCGTGCTCGGCCTCGGCCGGGCGATCGCTGGGCACGCGCCGGTCGCGGAGAGCGCCGGGTACCAGATCCGCCCCGAGCAGGTCGGTCTCACCGGCTTCGCCGTGGCCTTCCTGCTGCTGCGCGCGTTCGCCTCCGGCTGCACCGCGCTGACCGGTGCCGAAGCCATTTCGAACGGCGTGCCCGCATTCCGCAAACCCAAGGGGCGCAACGCCGCGAAGACGATGACCGCGATGGGCGTCATCGCGATCGCGATGTTCGGCGGGATCACCGTGCTCGCGATGATCGCGAACGTGCGGATCGCGGAGAACGCCTGTGACCTGACCGGATTCCGCGGCGACTGCGCGAACACCCCGCAGCGCACGGTGATCGCGCAAATCGCCGCGGCGGTGTTCGGCGGCGACAACACCGTGCTCTTCTACTACATGCAGGCCGCGACGGCGTTGATCCTGGTCCTCGCCGCGAACACGGCGTTCAATGGTTTTCCGTTGCTGGGCTCGATCCTGGCCCAGGACCGCTACCTGCCGCGCCAGCTGCACACCCGCGGTGACCGGCTGACGTTCTCCAACGGCATCCTGCTGCTCGCGATCGTCGCCGGACTGCTCATTTACGTCTACGACGGTGTGGTCAGCAAGCTCATCCAGCTCTACATCCTCGGGGTGTTCACCTCGTTCACGCTGTGCCAGGCGGGAATGGTGCGGCACTGGAACCGCAAGCTCGCCGAAGCGACGTCCCGGGCGGAGCGGCATCGATTCCGCCTCGCGCGGGCGATCAACGCGTTCGGCGCGGTGCTCACCGGCCTGGTGCTCGTCGTCGTGCTGCTGACCAAGTTCCAGCACGGCGCGTATCTGGTCGTCATCGCGATTCCGGCGCTGTACGCGCTGATGCGCGCCGTACGCAGGCACTACGACCGAGTTCACGACGAACTGCTGCCCGACGACGAGAGCGCGATCCTGCCCAGCCGTGTGCGGGCCATCGTCCTGGTGTCCACTTTGCACAAACCGACCCAGCGGGCGGTCGCGTTCGCCCGCGCGTCGCGGCCGGACGAGCTGACCGCGATCACCGTCAACGTCGACGACCAGGCCACCCGCGCGCTGCAACGCGAGTGGGAGAAGCGGGACATGGGCGTCGGCCTGAAGGTGATCGAGTCGCCGTTCCGGGAGATCACCCGGCCACTGCTGGGGTACGTCAAGAACATCCGCCGGTCCAGTCCCCGGGACGTGGTGTGCGTCTACGTCCCCGAATACGTCGTGGGGCACTGGTGGGAGAACCTGCTGCACAACCAGAGTGCCCTGCGGCTCAAGGGAAGGCTGCTGTTCATGTCCGGCGTGATGGTGGTCAGCGTGCCATGGCAGCTGCGCTCGACGAAACGGCGCACACCGCGGCGGACCGAGTTCAGCCCCGGCGACGTGCGCCGGGGGATCACGGCGCCAGGGGAACCGGCGCCCAAACCCTGATCAGTGCGTGCCGATCCCGTCGAGGTCGGCGAGGACGTCCCCGGGCAGCACCAGGTCCGCGGCGGCGAGGTTCTCGCGCAGGTGCGCCACCGAGGACGTGCCCGGGATGAGCAGCGTCGTCGGCGAGCGCTGGAGCAGCCAGGCGAGCGCGACCTGCATGGGCGTCGCCCCGACGCGGCGGGCGCAGTCGTCGAGCACGCCGGACTGCAACGGGCTGAACCCGCCGAGCGGGAAGTACGGGACGAACGCGATGCCCTCGGCCGCGCACCTGTCGACCAGCGCGTCGGCGCCGCGGTGGGCGAGGTTGTACTCGTTCTGCACGCACACCACCGGCGCGATCGAGCGCGCCTCGTCGAACTGCTCGGCCGTCACGTGACTGACGCCGAGGTGCCGGATCAGTCCCTGCTGCCGCAGATCGGCGAGCACACCGAACGGCTCCGCGAGCGATCCCGGCACCGGGTACTCGGCGTTTTCCCCTGCCAGCCGCAGGTTCACCACGTCGAGCGCGTCGACACCGAGGTGACGCAGGTTGTCGTGCACGGCCGCGGTCAGCTCTTCCGCCGACAGCGCGGGCGACCACCCCTTGTCCGGCGTCCGCCGCGCGCCGACCTTCGTGACGATGCGCAGGCCCTCGGGGTAGGGGTGCAGCGCTTCGCGGATCAGGGTGTTCACGGTGTGCGGGCCGTAGAAGTCGCTCGTGTCGAGGTGGTTCACGCCGCGTTCGACGGCCTCGCGCAGCACGGCCACGGCTGCCTCGCGGTCACGGGGCGGGCCCCACACGCCGGGACCGGCCAGCTGCATCGCGCCGTATCCCATCCGGTGCACCGTCAGCTCGCCGCCGAGGTCAAAAGTACCGCCGAGGGTGGCGTTCGTGGCCATGTCCGTTCCTCCAGTGTGTCCGTCGGTCGAACACCCTAGCCGTCAGCCGCACAAGCCTTTGGCGGTCAGTACCCGCGTGAGCGACTCGCGCACCCGTGGCTCGGGCAGCTCGCCGGTCCGGACGGCTTGGGACAGCCGGTCCAATACCTGGTCCACGTGTCCGCCCGAGGACCACAACGCCTCGTCCGCGCCCGCCTGCAGGGCCTTCAGCACCGCTTCGGGCAACGGGAACTGCTCGGTGATCGCCTTCATCGCGCCGAGATCGTCCGTCACCACTGGCCCGGTGAAGCCGAATTCGGTGCGCAGCAGCTGATAGGCCGGTGCCGAGAGCGACGCGGGCAAGCCGCCGGTGAGGTCGGGGACGTCGAGGTGCCCGACCATCACGCCGATCGGCCCGTACTCCGTGATCCGCTGGTAGGGCACCAGATCCACGCGGCGCAGCTCGGGCAGCGGTGGCGTGCGGACGAGCCCGGTGTGTGAATCACCCGACGCGTGCCCGTGCCCGGGGAAGTGTTTCAGCACCGGAAACACGCCGGCGTCCCGCAGTCCCGCGGCGAACGCGCGCACGTACAGCCGTGCGCGCTCGGGGTCGCCGCTGAACGAGCGGTCGCCGATGGCCTCGTGGGCGGGCTGGTCGGTGATGTCGGCGTCCGGCGCGTAGTCGACGGTGACGCCGCGGGCCCGCAGCTGCTTGCCGCGCTGCGCGGCCACTTCCCGCACCTGCTCGGGAGTCCTTGTCGCCGCCAGCTCCCGCGCGCTCGGGATGCTGCCGTCGAGCGTGTCGATGCGCTGGACCCGGCCGCCCTCCTCGTCGACCGCGACCGACACGGGCACCTTCGCGGCCTTCTGGACGGCGTCGAGCGCCTGATTGGTGAGGAGTTCGGTCGCGTCACCCGCGATGAAGATCCCGCCGAGCTGATGATCCTGGACGAGCTTGACCGTCGACGCCGGATCACTGCCCGGCACCCCCACGACGACGAGCTGGGCGAGCTGGGCGCGAAGATCCAGCCCGGCGATGACGGGACCGCAGTCGGGAACCCTGGCGAGCCGGGCGTCCGGCTGCGGCGCCGGGGCGCCCTCGACATCCCGGGAGTGGGTCGCCGCCACGACCAGGCTCGCCGTAGCCACCACCGCCGCTACCCCGGCCACCAGCCGGTACCCCGTTTTCCGTCGCATCAACCCTTCTCATCCGCCGGGGACGTCGTCTCCCCGACGGTAGCCGACGCGGCAGCTCCGCAACGACCTCACCCATACGGGGGTCAGTGGCCGTCGCGGAGCTTCCCGATCACGAATTCGGCGGCCTTGGCGGCCGCACCGCAGGGGTTGCCCTGCCAATGACGTGGCTTGCCCGGGGGATCACCGGGCAGGTCGGCGAACCTCTGGAAGTCGACGTAGAGGACTTCGGTCGTACTCGTTCCCACGGCCGCTTCACAGTCCTCTGTGGCACCGGGACGCCAGGAGAAGATGACAGGGAGCCCGTCCAGTGAGGATTCCTCCCAGTGCGCGTATCGGTCGGGAGATTTGTCGTGGTTCGCGGCGAGTTCGGTCAGCGTGGTCGCCTGGAAGGACGGGGCGGCCGCGGTGACGGAGACCCGCACCGTGGTGGCCTGGTTCCACGCGCAGCCCAGCTTCTTCCGCTTCGGGATACCGGCGGCGCCGTCATCGGGGAAACCGAAGTCGAGCTGGGACAGTTGCTCGAGGTCGAGCAGCCCGCACGGATCGCTGTTCACTCGGCCGGTATCCAGCGGGCGGGGGATCGGGGTGAAGGGGATCCGCGGCCCGGTACTGGCCGGTGTGGGCGGAGCGGGGTGCGTTCCGGAGTTTCCCGAGCAGGAGGTCACCACGGTTGAAGCGGGAGCCAGCGTGACCGCACACGGCATGACGTGTCGTCGCATCAAGGTCACCTACCGGGGCACGTACAGGTCCGTGGGGGCCTCCCCAAGGGACTCAGAGTCCCTCATGGAGGCCCCCACGGACCGTCGGAACTCAGGAGCCGGTCTTGGCGGCGGGCTTGGAACCGTTCTGGCCCGACCCGTTCTTGCCCTGCTCGGCGGAGGCGTTGGTGCCGTTGCCGTTCTGCGCCGGCTCGTCGCCACCGACCAGCTTCGACGCCTGCGGGATGACGGATTCCTCCGGCAACGGCTTCAGCTGGCCCTCGCTGCGGCCCAGGATCTCGTCCGCCATGGCCAGGCTCTTGCGGGCCTGCTCGCGGATCTCGGCCAGCCGCTCGACCTTCCGCTGTGCCGCGGTGGTCCGCTGCGCGGCCGTGGTGGTCGCCTCGTCCAGCCGGCGCTTCGCCTCGGCGGTGGCCTCGTCGACGAGCCGCTTGGCCTCCGCCGTCGCCTCGGCGATCCGCCGCTCGGCCTGCTGCTTGCTCGCGGTGCGCTGATCGGCGACGTGCTTCTCCAGCGTGGCCCGCTGCGCGGCCATCGACGCCTCGAACTCCCGCTCGATCTTGCGGCGCTTCCGCTCGGCCTCGGTGTCCAGCAGTTCCCGCCGCTGCGCCGCCTCGACCGTCAGCCGCTGGGTTTCCGCGCGCGTCTCGGCCAGCGCCGCCTCGTGCTCGGAATGCAGCGCCTCGGCCTGTTTGTCCAATTCGGCCATCAGGTTCGTGTAGCGGTCACGCAGCTTCTGCGACGCCTCGCTCGACGACGCCCAGTGCTTCTCCGCGGCCACCTGGGCACGCTTGGTGATCTCCTCGGCACGCGCCTGCGCGAGCGTGACCGTCCGCTGCATCCGCTCGTCGAGATCTTCCAACCGCTCCGGGGGTTTCTTCAGTTCCTCGACCCGCGCCTGGAGCTTCTGGATCTCCTGGCGCGCGGTCTCGAGTTCGCGGGACACGGTCGCCAGCTGGTTCGACGAGGCGTCGCGCTCGTTCAGCAGCCGACGCAGCTGGCCCTCGACGTGATCGAGGTACTGCCGCACCTCGTTGCGGTCGAAACCGTGCCACGCCTGGGTGTACTCGCGCCGTAGGGGAAGGAGGCCAGGGAGGCTGTTGTCTCGCTCGGGAACCATGTGCCCGACCGTACCCGCGTACACCGTGTCGTCGGCGTCAGGCTTGGTGATTCACCGGTGTGTCTTCACCCGGCCCTGACAAATGATGCCCGAACGGCCGCCACCCGGCAGCGGAGAGTCACCAGTGGAATCCGCGGCTGAGCCGCGCCAGCGCCATCGCGGCCTTCGACAGGTGTTTTTCGCCACGCCCGATCTTGAGGCCGCCCGAGCCGCCCGCGGCCGCGGAGTCCGGGAAGATCCGGAAGCCCTGGTACGCGACGGCGTCGGTGAGTCCCGGCGTGAGCGTGTACGCGAGCCCGATCGCCTGGCCGGCGGGCGTTCCGATGTGCTTCGGGCGCTCGACCAGCGCCTTCATCACCATGTCCGCGGCCTGCTCCGGCGACTTCGTCGGGAAGGCGTCGTAGATCTTCGTCGGCCGGATCATCGGCGTGCGCACGAGGGGCATGTGGATGGTGGTGAACGTGATCCCGTCGCCGTGGGTCTCGGTCGCGGCGATCCGCGAGAAGTAGTCCAACGCCGCCTTCGATGCCGCGTACGCCGAGAAGCGCGGCGCGATGCCCTGCACGCCGATCGACGACACGTTCACGATGTGCCCGAACTTCCGCTCGGACATGTGCGGCAGCACCGCGAGGATCAGCCGCACCGCGCCGAAGTAGTTGATCGCCATCGCGCGCTCGTAGTCGTGCATGCGGTCGTAGGACAGCTTGATGGAGCGGCGGATCGAGCGGCCCGCGTTGTTCACCAGCATGTCGATCCGGCCGTGCTCGGCCAGCATCGCGTCGACGGCCTTGTGCACCGATTCCTCGTCGGTCAGGTCCGCCGGGTACACCGACGCCGTGCCGCCCGCGGCGAGGATCTCGTCGCGGACCTCTTCGAGTTCGTGCTGCCGCCGCGCGACCAGCAGCGGGACGCCGCCCGCCGCGGCGACCTTCAGCGCCGTCGCGCGCCCGATGCCCGAGGACGCGCCGGTGATGATCACGCGGCGGCCGTCCAGTTCGCCGCGCGGGCCGTGCTTGCGGGCACGGAACGGGTCGAGGTGCTCGCGCCAGTACCGCCACAGCGTCGCCGCGTAGTCCTCCAGCCGGGGGACCTCGACGCCGGAGCCCGCGAGCGCCTTGCGGGTCGAGGCGGACGAGAACACCGACGCGAACGCGACGTTGTCCAGCAGCACCGGCGGGATGCCGAGGCGTTCGAGGACGGCGTCCCGCGCGATCGTGAACCCGGGGATGTGCTCGGACAGCTTCGCCAGCCCGACGATGCCCTTGGACAGCTTGTCGTTCAGCTGCACCGAAATCGTCGGCGCGCCCGCCGCCTTCGCGAAGGCGTTGTACACCGACACCACCGGCTGCGGCTCCGGGTTGACCAGGTGGAAGGCCCGCCCGTCGAGCCCGTCGGTGGTCACCAGCTCGAGCAGCGCCTTCGCGACGTAATCGACCGGGACGATGTTCGAATCGCCGAGATCCGGGCCGGCGAGCGGCAGGTCCGGCAGCCCGGTGAGCCTGCTGATCGCGGGGAAGAGGTAGTAGGGGCCGTCGATCTTGTCCATCTCGCCGGTCTCGGAATGCCCGACGACGATGGCCGGCCGGTACACCCGCCACGGCACTTCCTGCTGTTCGCGGACCAGCTTCTCGGCCTCGAACTTCGTGCGGTGATAAGGCGTCAGGAGCCGCTGGCCGACGTCGAACATGTCCTCGGTGAACACACCGTCGTGGTCACCGGCGACCGCGACCGACGAAACGTGGTGCAGGCAGCCGGCGTTCAGATCGGCGGCGAGGTCGACGACGTGTTTCGTACCGTCCACATTGGCCTTGATGCTGGCCTCGTCGTCGGCGGTGATGTCGTAGAGGGCGGCGAGGTGCACCACGTGGTCGACTTCCCCACGCAGCCGCTCACGGTCCTCTTCGGACACACCGAGCAGCGGTTCGGCGAGGTCGCCGGTGACCAGCGTGACGCGGTCCGCGTGCGGCCACTGGTCGACGAGCGCGGCGAGTTTGTCCCGTGAGGACGCCCGGACCACCAGCGCGACGTTGTCGGCGCCGTCCGCGCCGGGGCGGGAAAGCAGCAGCCGGGTGAAGTGGCGGCCGATCAGCCCGGTCGCGCCGGTAATCAAGAACGTCGCCATCGAAGTCACCTCTCGCCGTTGCCCCGTCCACGGGCATTGTGCTGTATCCGGTGGCCGGAGACCTATACCGTCCTATATTACCCGTGGGTAACTTAGCCTACACCGGATCGGCGACGGCGACGCGATTCTCCTCGTAGCCCTGCGGCCCGCCGACCCAGCGGCCACCACAGGTCACCAGCACCACGCGATGCGGCCCGGACGGACCGAACAGCTCGTCGGCGCGTTGCGGCAGATCGTTCTTGTGCACGGTGACGAGCTGGGAGATCTTGTACCGCCACGTCTTCCCGCGCGCGTCGACGACGGTGATCTCGCCGCCGATCTTCTCGTCCCACAGCTCCGCGAACGGACCGATCGCGCCGCGCCAGTTGACGTGCCCGGCGAACACGCTGGCCCCGCCGGCCGCGGTGAGGTCGGCACCCCACCACGCCGCCTCGCCGATGTTGTCCGGGATCGGCAGCTCCGCGTTCGGGCCGAGGTTCTTGCGCACCATCGCGGCGGTGCCGCCGCCGGGCAGCCGGATCGTGCCCGGCCGCTGCGGCTGCGGTGTCGGCGGGGACGGCGGTTGCGCGGCGGGCGACGCCGGAGCGGACGAAGACGTCGCCGGTGGTGGCGATGACGTACTCGGCGCGGAGGGTACTGCGGGAGAGCCTTTCGCAGCCGACACGGCGGCGGGGGCCGCTTCCGCGGTCCCCGCCACCATCGTCGTGGGCGGCCGGACGATCGCCGCGGCGACGAGTTCGACCGCGAGCACGCTCACGGCACCCAGCACGAAGCCGGTGGCCAGCCGACGACCAGTCACGAGCACCAACCTATCGCCGCGAGGACCGCCGCCGGGCCGCGACGCCGACCAGAGCCGAACCCAGCAGCGCGAGCGCGCCGAGACCGATCAAGCCTGGCGTCGAGTACTGCGTTTCGACTACGCCCTGCGCCATCGCGGTCGGCTTGTCGCCCGCCGGGATCGCGTGCGGGACCTCGTTGGGCACGTTGACCACGGACAGCGCGAGCGTCTCGCCCGGTTTCACCGAACCGCACGCGGACGGTGGATTGGCCGGGTCGAAGGCGTTCGTGTAGCCCGGCGGTGCGCTCACCTCGACGACGCAGATGTCTTGCGGCGCCTGGATTTTCTCGACCGTCGCGACACCGGAGCCGTCGGTGGTGACCACGACGGGCTTGCCGTCGGGGCCGTTGAGCGGCTTGCCGTCCTGCCCGGTCGCCGCCGCGGCCTTGTCCTTGCCGGTGATCCGCAGCTGTGCGCCCGCGATGCCCTTGCCGGTCTTCTTGTCCGTCTTGGTGACCTGGACCTGGCCCGGCTTCGCGATGTTGACCGCGCCCTGGACCTTCAGGTCCTTCTCGCCGCCGGTGGAGACGACGTTCTGGGTCTGCAGCCCGCTGCTCTGGCTCACCGGGAACTGCACGTACGGCCGGTCGGCGGGCGCGGAGAGCGCGCCGCTCAGCTGCGGGTGCTCGCCGGTCGGGGTCAGCTTGACGGTGATCGTCCCGTCCTTGCCAGTCATGACCGTGACGTCCTTGGCGGCGGCCTGCGGGCTCGCGTTCCCTGTCTTGTCCTGTTCGGTCCCGGTCGCCTGGTCGCCGGTGTCCACCGAGGCGTCGGTGGCCGTGAGTTTCACCGGGACGTTCGGGATACCGGTGCCCCTGGCGTTCTTGACGCTGATCGTCCACGCCGCCGGGGCGCCGATGTGCTGCTCGGCCGTGGGCGTGGCGATCTTCGCCGTCCACGGGCCGCGGTTGGCCTCGGCGTCCTTGGTCAGCTTGTCGACCGCCTCGGCCGCGGCCGGGTGCTGCTGCTGCAACGACGTCAGGTGGAACGGCGCGTCGTAGCCGATCTTGTCCTTGGGCAGGTTGGGGTTGAGATCGTCCTTGCCCTCGCGCGGCGCGGACGTCCACGAGTGCAGCAGGTGCGCGAGCGCGGCCGCTTCGTCGTTGTTCTTGGTGTCGCCGTAGCGCAGGAGCAGGTAGGAGATGTTGGCGGCCTTGTCCGCGGGCAGGGCCTGGCCCCACTTGTCGCGGAGTTCGTCGCCTGGCTTGTACTTCTCGTCGGTGTCCGGCGCCTTGAGCTGGAAACTCACGCAGAACACCTGCTTGCCGCCGACGATGTACGAGCCGAGCCAGTTCCGGTCGTGCCGGTCCTTCATGTCCTGGCCGGGCTTGACTTCGTAGCCCACACCTTCTTGTGTGGCGGCGGATGCGGTGGGGGCGAAAGCTACGGACAGTGCGCCGAGGAGGCAGGTCGCGACCAGACCGGTGACCGCCTTTGGGCGTAGGGACCACCCCATGGTGTGTTGACTCCTTGCCATGTGTCCGCTTCGGCGCCCATACGCCGGAGGGCCCACACGATCGTCCAATGAGCGGCACGCCTTCGGTGAGGATCCGAACACGCGTGGTGAGACTCGACCCTGACGGCTGTCTTTGTCTAGAGGCCATCGGGGGACGGTCGATGAACGGTCGTGATCTGCCTCGCATACGGTGAAACCCGCCGCTGGCCGGCCGTCGAGTAAAGTCATCTTTACTCAGTCGGGAACTGGCAGGCCGGAGTGGTCGTTGAACCCGATACAGGTGCCAGCAGATCCAGGAGGATCAGGTGCGTTCCAGTAGCAACCCGGCGTTCCGCAACCTGCCGCGTGGCGGAACCATGACCGGTGAGTACGGGCCCAACGTGGGCTTCAACCCTGCCGCCCAGGGCTACCCCCAGGCCCAGGGTGGCGTACCCGGCTACGGCCCCGGGTATACGCCGACCGGCTCGGCCGACCGGCCGATGACCGTCGACGACGTCGTCATCAAGACCGGCCTGAGCCTGGCCGTCGCGCTCGTGGCCGGTGTGCTCACCGCGCTGTGGGCGCAGAGCCAGCTCGTCGTCACCGCCTCGGGGCGGGTCGCGCTGCCGGGCATCGTGCTCGGCGTGGCGATCGGCGCGCTGATCGTCGGTTTCGTCATCTCGCTGGTGATGATCTTCCGCGGTAAGCCGAGCGGTGTGATGACGCTGCTCTACTCGGGTGTCGAGGGTGTGTTCCTCGGCGCGCTGAGCGGTGTCTTCGAAGCGATCTATCCCGGTATCGCGCTGCAGGCGATCATCGGGACGGCGGGCGTGTTCATCGCGATGCTGGTCGTCTACAAGACCGGTGCGGTGAAGGTCACGCCCAAGCTGACCAAGTGGATCATCGGCGCCGTCGCGGGCGCCGCGATCCTGATGCTGGTCAACCTCATCACCGCGGTCTTCTTCGGCTTCAACCCGCTGCGTGACGGCGGTCCGATCGCGATCATCTTCAGCCTCGTCGTCATCGGCATCGCCGCGTTCAGCTTCCTGCTCGACTTCGACCAGGCCGACCGGATGATCCGCGAAGGCATGCCGTCGAAGTGGGCCTGGTACGCCGCGTTCGGCCTGATGACCACGCTGGTGTGGCTGTACCTGGAGATCCTGCGGCTGCTGTCCTACCTACGCGACTAGCCGCTCGTTCCTCGGTTCGACCGGAGGCCGCCCCGCGAGGGGGGGGGCGGCGGGGGGCGGGGCGGGGGCGGTGGGGGGGGGGCGGGCCCAGACGACCGGACAACAAAACACCGAAACAAATCAAAAACAAATCTCGCGCTCTAGA
>NZ_JBHYIQ010000006.1:0-3768 GCF_042739895.1 Amycolatopsis sp. NPDC059021 | reverse complement strand
CTCCTCGCGCCCGTACCCTCACAACCCCCCACTACCCTCACGCCGACCCTCCTCCCGCCGCCCCCCCGCGCACATAGCCGCGCCGCCCCCCCCTCCGGCTTTTATGGGGCTGGACGGTGCTTTCCGGGGCCTCGCGTGTGCGGGCTGTGGTGTGCCGAGGGACGCCCTTGCTGCGTTGGGTGTGACGGGGGCGTCCCCCGGAACGCGTGTTGGGCGGTTGCGAGGTGTCGCGAACGACGCGATGGGGACGTTGAGCGTCGCGAACGGCGCGTTCGGGACGTGCGGGTGGCGAGTGTGCCGGGGGCGCCTTTGGTGCGTTGGGTGTGACGGGGGCGTCCCTCGGATCGCGGGTTCTGATGCTGGGCGGTTGCGGGGTGTCGCGAACGACGCGATGGGGACGTTGAGTGTCGCGAACGGCGCGTTCGGGACGTGTCGCTTGGCGCGGGCCGGGCTGGGTCGCGCCGTGCGGACGTCGTGAATGGCCCTTTCAGGACGTGCGGGCGGGCGGTGTGCCGAGGGACGCCCTTGGTGCGTTGAGTGCACCGAGGGCGTCCCTGGGTGCCTCGAGCGCACCGAAGGCGTCCCTCGGATCGCGCCGAAGGCGTCGGCTTTGCTCCGTTCGTCGCACTCTGTGGGACGGGCTGTATCGGCTCGACTACCAGCCCTAACCTGAGTTTCCCGATCAGCCCGATCTGCCGTGGAGTACAGGTGGCGACAACCGAATCCCCAGCCGGTGCCAAGAAGTTCCTCGACTTCCCGACGTCGTGTGCCGCCCCGCAGCCGAAGCCGGAGGAGCCGGTCCGGGTGATCCCGCTCGCGGTCGCGGGCGTGCTCGCGGCCGGGCTCACCGCGTACGTGTGGGCGAGTCACGGCGCGAAGTTCGGGGTGCTGCTGCTCCTCGGGCTGTTGCTCGGGCTCGCGTTGTTCCACTCCCGCTTCGGATTCACGTCCGCGTGGCGTCAGCTGATCGCCGTCGGCAACGGGCAGGGACTGCGCGCCCACGCGCTCCTGCTAGGCACGGCGGCGACGCTCATCGCGCTGATCGCCGGCACCGGATCCGGCTTGTTCGGCAGCAAACCGGCGCCGACGGCGGGCGCGCTCGGGTTGTCGCTCTTCGTGGGCGCGACGGTCTTCGCGATCGGCATGCAACTCGGCGGCGCGTGCGCGTCCGGCACGTTGTTCGCGGTCGGGTCGGGGCAGTCGACGATCGTGCTGACGCTCGGCGGGTTCATCGCCGGGTCGGTGCTCTACACCTGGGCGTACCCGGTGCTGTCCGGCTGGCCGGAGTTCAAGGGGATCCTGCTCGCCGACCACGTCGGCTGGTTCGGCTCGTGGGCGATCACGGTCGCGGTGCTCGCGGTGATCGTGCTGGGCACCAGGGCCGTGCAGAAACGGCGCACGCCGCCGCCGGCCGACGTGGTGCCGACCGCGCGTGGCTTCGCCAGGGTCTTCCGCGGTTCGTGGCCGATGCTCGTCGGCGCGCTCGTGCTCGGGGTGCTGGCCGCCGCGGTGTTCCTGGTCTCCGGCGGGATCTGGGGTGTCACCAGCGCGTTCAGTCTGTGGGGCGCGAAGATCCTCCAGGTGTTCGGGTTGCACCCGGAGCACTGGGAATTCTGGCGGCTCAAGACGAACGCGGCCTCGCTGAACACGACCATCTGGAAGGACAAGACCAGCCTCACCGACATCGGGATCATGATCGGCGCCGGGGTCGCGGCCGCGGCGGCGGGCGCGTGGAAGATCCACAGCTCGATCCCGTGGCGGACGGCCCTCGCGGCGGTGCTCGGCGGGATCCTGATGGGCGTCGGCGCGCGGATGGCGGGCGGCTGCAACATCGGCGCGTACCTCGGCGGGATCTCGGTCGGCAGCCTGCACGGCTGGCTGTGGGGTGTTTTCGCGCTGGGCGGCACCTGGATCGGCATCCGGCTGCGGCCGCTGTTCGGGCTGGCGAACCCGGTCCCGACCGACAGCGTCTGCTGAATTCGTCGCGGAAAGCGAGCACCGCTGCACAGGGGGTGTGTTTCCGCAAGGGTTTTCTTGCCCCGAGCGAAACTGGTTGGCAAAAGCAAGTTCCCATCGACTACCCTCGGTGGCGAAAGCAGGGGGATTCGGGCCTATGCCGGATTTGCGCCTTCGCACTCACCAAATAATGGGGACGGTTCTTCCGCATGAGTTCGCAAGCTGCCCCGGCCGCGCCCGGCGCCGCCGATGACAAACTCGACCGCGACGTACTGAAGGTCGCGGTGGTGGTCGTCGCGGGCGCCATCATGGCGATCCTCGACGTCACGGTCGTCAACGTCGCCATGCAGAAGCTGATGCTTCAGTTCACCACGTCGTTCGACACCATCCAGTGGATCGCCACCGGGTACATGCTCGCGCTGGCGACGGTCATCCCGATCACCGGCTGGGCGGCCGACCGCTTCGGCACCAAACGGCTCTATCTGCTGGCGATCGCGTTCTTCCTGATCGGGTCGATGCTCGCCGGGCTGGCGTGGAACGTCGAGTCGCTGATCATTTTCCGGGTGGTGCAGGGCTTCGGCGGCGGCATGCTGATGCCCGCCGGGATGACGATGCTGACGCGCGCCGCCGGCCCGCAGCGGATCGGCCGCGTGATGTCCGTGATCAGTGTGCCGATGCTGCTCGGCCCGGTCTGCGGCCCGATCCTCGGCGGCTGGCTGGTCGACGCGGTGAGCTGGCGCTGGATCTTCTACATCAACGTGCCGATCGGCGCGATCGCCATCCTGCTCGCGCTGAAGCTGCTGCCCAAGGATTCGCCGGAACCCTCGCAGCGCTTCGACTTCCCCGGCCTGCTCATGGTTTCGCCGGGTCTCGCCGCGCTGATCTTCGGCGTTTCCCGCATCCCGGAGGCGGGCGGCGTCACCCACATCGCGGTGTGGCTGCCCGGCCTCGCCGGCCTGGTGCTGCTGGTCGCGTTCGCGCTGCGCTCGATGCGGATCGCCAATCCGCTGCTCGACATGGGCCTGTTCCGCAACAAGGCGTTCTCGATGTCGATGCTGACGATGGCGGTGTTCTTCATCGGCATGATGGGCTCGATGCTGTTGCTGCCGACCTATCTCCAGGTGGTGCGCGGAGAGTCGGCGCTGCAGTCCGGGTTGCTGATCGCACCGCAGGCGCTCGGCGTGATGATCACGATGCCCCGGGCGGGCAAGCTGGCCGACAAGATGGGCCCGCGCAGGCTCGTGCTGCCCGGTGTGGCCGTGATGGTGCTCGGCATGATCCCGTTCACGATGGTCACCGCGACCACCTCGTTCTGGGTGCTGCTGCCCGCGCTGTTCGTGGTCGGGCTCGGCATGGGTCTCACGATGGTGCCGGTGATGTCGGCCGCGCTGCAGCAGCTGGAACTGAAGGACATGGCGAAGGCCTCCACCGCGACCAACATCCTTCAGCAGACCGCGGGTGCCGTCGGCTCCGCGGTGATGTCGATCATCCTGGCCGCGTTGCTGGCCGGGAAGTTCGGCGTGCCGACCAGCCAGGGTCAGGTCGCCGCCACCGTCGCGACGCAGAACCCGGCCACGCACGACGCCGCGGCGTCGATGGCCTCCGACGCCTTCGCGACCACCTTCGTGTGGGCGCTGGTGCTGATGGCGGCGAGCATCATCCCGGCGTTCTTCCTGCCGCGCAAGGCCCCCGCCGCGCCGTCCGCCCCCACCGGCTCCGGCGAAGAGGCCGCTCCACCGGTGGTCGTCCACTAGCGACAAGTGCTCGAAGGTCCGTGGGGGCCTCCTTGAGGGACTCTGGGTCCCTCAAGGA
>NZ_JBHYIQ010000005.1:162137-201315 GCF_042739895.1 Amycolatopsis sp. NPDC059021 | reverse complement strand
GCCCGCGGTCACCGTGGACACCGCGTGCTCGTCGTCGCTGGTCGCGCTGCACCTGGCCTGCCAGTCGCGGCGGGGCGGGGAGTGGGCGGTTGGGCGGGGCGGCGGCGGCGCGGGGGGCGGGTCGCCCCGGGGGGGGGGGGGAACGTGTGCCGGGGGGGGGGGGGGCGGGTGGCGGGTTAATGGGGCGCCCCCCACCCCCCCGCCCCCACCCACCCGCCCGGGCGGCCCGGGCGGGTCGACGCCTCGGTCAAGACCGTCTCCCTTGGACACTCCTATGTGGACGGACATCCGGTACTACGGGACGTCGACCTCGACGTCTCGCCAGGGGAACGGGTCGCGCTCGTCGGGGCGAGCGGTGCCGGGAAGACGACGCTGGCCAAGCTCGTCGCCGGGATCCACCGGCCGGGGGCGGGTTCGGTGTCGATCGGCGGCGTCGAACTCGGCCCGGAGAACCCGGCCGGCCGCGCGGTGGCGCTGATCAGCCAGGAGGTGCACGTCTTCAGCGGGCCGCTCGCCGAGGATCTGCGGCTCGCCAAACCCGGGGCCTCCGATGCCGAGTTGCGGACGGCGCTGGACGTCGTGGGTGCGCTCGGCTGGGCGGAAGCACTGCCCGACGGTCTCGGCACCGTCGTCGGCGAGGGCGGCCACCAGCTCACCGTGACCCAGGCACAACAGCTCGCCCTGGTGCGGCTCGTGCTGGCCGATCCGCCGGTGGCGATCCTCGACGAGGCCACCGCCGAAGCGGGCAGCGCGGGCGCGAAAACCCTGGAGGCCGCCGCCGCGGCGGCGCTGGCTGGGCGCACCGGGCTCGTCGTGGCGCACCGGCTCACCCAGGCCGCCGCGTCGGACCGGATCGTCGTACTCGACGCGGGAGCCGTCGTCGAGACGGGGACGCACGGCGAACTGGTCGCCGCCGGAGGCCGGTACGCGACGCTCTGGGCGGCGTGGTCCGGACAGCGGACGTGACCCGCGCCGGGTTCCTTGCGTCTGCCGGGTCCGTGGATTTAGGTTAGGCAAACCTGATTAATCGAGTTCCGACCGAAGGACCACCCATGGCCCGAATCTCCCTGCTGTCCCCCCGGCGCCGCCGCGCCCGTGTGGCGGGGGTGCTCGCCTCAGCCGTGCTGCTCGCCGGCGCGCTCACCGCGTGCGGCTCCGGTTCGGACGCGAAGACGTCCGGCACGCAGAACACCGGAGCCGACCCGAACGCGTTCCCGGTGAGCATCGACCACAAGTACGGCAAGACGACCATCGAGAAGGCGCCGCAGCGGGTCGTCACGGTCGGGCTGACCGAGCAGGACGCGCTGCTCGCCCTCGGCGTCGTCCCGGTGGGCACGACCGAGTGGAACGGGAACTACCCGGGCGCGATCGGGCCGTGGGCGAAGGACAAGCTGGGTGACAAGCCGCTGCCGACCGTGCTGCAGGACAAGGACGGCCCGCAGTTCGAGAAGATCGCCGCGCTCAAGCCGGATGTGATCCTGGCGCTGTACTCGGGCCTCACGCAGGAGCAGTACAACACGCTGTCGAAGATCGCCCCGGTGGTCGCGCAGCCCAAGGAGTACAACGACTTCGGCATCCCGTGGCAGGAGGAGACCGAGAAGGTCGGGGCCGTCGTCGGCAAGGCGAAGGAGGCGAAGCAGCTCGTCGCCGACGTCGACGCGAAGTTCGCGAAGGCCAAGCAGGAGCACCCGGAGTTCGCCGGGAAGACCGCGCTGATGGCGACGATCTACGAGGGCTATTTCGTCTTCGGCAGCCAGGACCCGCGCTCGCGCGTCCTGACGTCGCTGGGCTTCAAGCTCCCGGACAACCTCGACCAGACCATCGGCGACAAGTTCGGCGCGAACATCAGCGCCGAGCGCACCGACCTGCTCAACGTCGACGCGCTCGTCTGGATCGTCGACAGCATCGCGAACGGCCAGGGCACCCTCGGGAAGGACAAGCTGTACTCGCAGCTCAAGGTGGCCAAGGAAAAGCGCGAGGTCCTCGTCGAGGACGGCAGCACCTACGGCCGCTCGATCACCTTCGTCTCCCCGCTGAGCCTGCCCTACGAGCTGGACCGTCTCGTCCCCCAGCTCACCGCCGCCGCCGACGGCAACCCCGCCACCGAGGTCAAACCCGCCAACTGACGCGGAGATCTCGCGTACCCAGACAGACATCTCGCGTACCCAGAGGGACGACACGCCGGAGGAGGCCCGCCACCGGCGTGTCGTCCGTTCCGGTACGCGAGTTCGCCGTCCAGGTACGCGAGTTCGCCGGTTCGGTCAGGACTCCATGGCTTTGATGAGGGACTTGGGGCGCAGGTCGGTCCAGTTCTGTTCGACGTAGTCGAGGCAGGACTGGCGCGTGCCGGGGCCGAAGGCCGGCGTCCAGCCCGCGGGGATCGCGACGAACTCGGGCCACAGGCTGTGCTGGCCCTCGTCGTTGACCAGTACGCGGAAGGTGCCGTCGGGGTTTTCGAACGGGTTCGTCATCAGTTCTCCTTCTTCGTGAGATCTTCGGCGCGCCGGATGAGCGCACCCAGTGCCCTGAACCAGGTTTCCGCCAGGTCCCGCACCGACTCCTCGGTCAGCACGGCGTCCGGCCACGACCAGTACGCACCGAGTTCCGGGCCGCCCGCCCGGTCCTCGGTCAGCGCGTTGACCGTGAGGCTGTGCGACACCGGCTTCCCCGGGTCGGCACCCAGATCGGCGGCGTCGGCTTCCGGCGCGTACGACCAGTCCGTCTCTTCCGGATGGCCGAAGCGGCCCATGTAGTTGAACTCGATCTGCGGCGTGGGCAATCCGGCCAGTTCGTGGCCGGTCTCCGGGTTCAGGTACCGCAGCAGGCCGAATCCGATACCCGACGCGGACAACTCGTCCAGATGGGAGTGGACCCGGTCGAGCGCGGCACCGGCCGCGGCACCACCCGCGAACGCGTCGGCGAGATCGACCGGGCCGATGTCGAGGCAGACCGGGACGACGCTGGTGAACCAGCCGACCGTCCGCGACAGGTCCGCGCCACCGGCCAGTTCCTCCTCGCGGCCGTGACCTTCCAGGTCGACCAGCACCGCCGTGGCCGCTCCCCCGCCGTGACGCCGCCGCCAGTCCGCGACCGCGAGCGCGAGTCCGGTGAGCAGCACGTCGTTCACCGTCGCCCGGAACGCCGCGGGCACCCGGCCGAGCAACGGCCCGGTCAGCTCCGGCGGCAGGGTGAGCGACAACGACCGCAGCGTCCCCTCGACGTCGCGGCTGTGGTCGAGCGGCCGGTCCACCGGGATCGGCGAGCCTCCGCTCAGCACGGCCTTCCAGCGTGCCAGCTCGGACGCCCTGGTCGCGTCCACGGCACGTTCGGCCAGCGCCTCGGACCAGCGGCGGAACGAAGTGTCCACAGGGGACAGTTCCGGGGTCCTGCCCGCGGAGACCGCCTCCCACGCGGCGGCGAGGTCGGGCAGGAGGACGCGCCACGACACCCCGTCGATCACCAGGTGGTGGATCAGGATCAGCAGCCGCCCCGGAACTTCCGGACCGGCGTCGAACCAGGCGGCGCGCAGCATCGCGCCCGCGTCCGGGTCCAGCCGACCCCGCGTCGCGCGGGCGTGTTTAGCGATCACAGCGTCCGAATCAGACACATCCACCACGTCGACCCGGTCGATCCAGTCCGCGACGTCGACCGGACCCGGAACCCGCAGCGTCCAGCCGTCGGCCGCGCGGTCCAGTCGTGCCCGGAGCATCGCGTGCCGGTCGACCACGGCCCGGAGCATCGCGGTCAGCCGCTCGCGATCGAGCCCGGCCGGGGTACGCAGCAACGCCGCCTGGTGGTAGCCCGCGATCGGGCCGCCCAGCTCTCGCATGGCGTGCATGATCGGCGTCAGCCGGACCGTGCCGGTCCCGTCGTCCCGCGGCCCGGTCGTGGCCGTGACCTCGGTGGCGACGCCGGCCAGCCCCGCGACCGTCCGGTGCTGGAAGACGTGCCGAGGAGAGATCCGCAGGCCGTTCGCCCGCGCGCGGCTGACCAGCTGCATCGCGACGATACTGTCGCCACCGAGCGCGAAGAAATCGTCGTCGGCGCCGAGTCCCGGCACGCCGAGCACCTCGGCGAACACCGCGCACAACGCCTTCTCCCGCGCGGTCTCCGGCGCCCGGCCCGAGACGAGCTCGCGGTAGTCCGGCTGCGGTAACGCGGCCCGGTCGAGCTTGCCGTTCGCCAGTACCGGAAGCGCGGGCAGCACCACGAACGCCGCCGGGACCAGATAGTCCGGAACCGCGTCGGCCAGGTAGGCGCGTAGCTTCGCCGAGTCCACTGTGGATCCGGCGAGCGGGACCACGTAGGCGACGAGCTGCTTCAGCCGGGGCCGGTCTTCGCGCACGACCACGACCGACTGCGCGACCGCCGGATGCCGGTCCAGTACCGCTTCGACCTCGGCGGGTTCGACCCGGAACCCGCGGATCTTCACCTGGTCGTCGGCGCGGCCGCCGAAGTCGAGACGGCCGTCCTCGGTCCAGCGGGCGAGATCGCCGGTGCGGTACATCCGCCCACCCGCGTCGCCGAACTCCGCGCCGAACGGGTCGGCGACGAACCGCTCGGCGGTCAGCGCCTGCCTGCCCAGATATCCCCTGGCCAGGCCCGCCCCGGCGAGGTACAGCTCACCCGTGACACCCGGCGGCACCGGGCGCAGCGCACCGTCGAGCACATATGCCCTGGTGTTCGTGACCGGCCGTCCGACCAGCGGACGCTCGCTGTCCGCGATCCTCGCGACCAGTGCGTCCACAGTGGATTCTGTGGGGCCGTAGAGATTGAACGCCTCGGTACCGTCCAAAGTGGCCAATCGCCGCCACAGCTGTTCCGGTACCGCCTCGCCACCCACCCCGACGACGGCGAGCGGGCAACGGTCGCCGTCGAGCAATCCCGCCTCCGCCATCTGCGCGAAGAACGACGGCGTGACCTCGATGAAGTCGAACCCGTCCCACCGGATCATCGTGGCCAGCAGCTCCGGATCGCGCTGGGCTTCCTCGTCGACGACGTGCACGGCATGGCCGTCGAGCAGCCACAGCTGCGGCTGCCAGGAGGCGTCGAACGAGAACGACCAGGCATGGCCGACGCGCAGGTGCGCACGTCCGGTCTTCGCGACCGCGGGCCGATAGAGCGTTTCCCGGTGGCTGTGGAACAGATTGACCAGGCCGCGGTGGGTGACCACGACACCCTTCGGAGTCCCTGTCGAGCCGGACGTGTAGATCACATACGCCGGGTGCTCCTGGCACAACGGCTTCCATCGGTCCTGATCGGACAGATCGTGTGCCGGGAAGTCCAGCATGGACAGTTCCGGCAACGACACGGTGTCCACTTCGGCCGCCGGGAACGAGCCGAAAGAGGCCGGATCGGTGAGCAGCAATCGCGGGCACGCGTCCGCGAGCATCGCCGCGAGCCGTTCGGCCGGATAGGCCGGGTCGAGCGGAAGGTACGCCGCTCCGGCCTTGTGCACGGCCAGAATCGCCAGCAGCATTTCCGCCGAACGGGGCAGCGCCAACGCGACCACCGTCTCGGGGCCGGCACCGCGCTCCACCAGCGCTCGCGCCAGCCGGTTGGCCCGCGCGTTGAGTTCCGCGTAGGTCCACGACGTCGTACCGCTCACCACCGCGATCGCGTCCGGCGAGCGACGGGCCTGCGCCTCGAAAAGACCGGCCACTGTGGACGGCTCGACCTCGGCGGCGGTCGCATTCCAGTCGTGCACGATCCGGTACCACTCGGCGGCCGCCAAGACATCGACGGTCCCGATCGGCGTGTCCACATCGGACGCCAGCGTGCGGAGCACCAGTTCCATCGCCGTCAGCAGCCGCGCGGGCACCGCCTCGCCGAACAGGTCGGCCCGGTATTCGGCGGTCAGCTTCAGCCGCTCGCCCGGCTCGACGGCCCAGGTGAGCGGATAGTGCGTGGCGTCTTCGTGGCGGACGATCTCGGCACGCAGCCCCTGGTCGCCCTCGGCTTCCTCGGCGCCCGGATAGCTCTCGAACACGATCAGCGTGTCGAACAGCTCGCCCAGCCCGGCCGCGCGCTGGATGTCGGCGAGCCCGAGGTGCTGGTGCGGGAGCAGCGCTGCCTGCTCGTCCTGGATCCGGTCGAGCACCGCGCCCACCCGCTCCGCCGGGTCGAACCGCACCCGCACCGGGACGGTGTTGATGAACAGGCCGATCATCTTCTCGGCCCCGGCCAGTTCCGGCGGCCGTCCCGCGACGGTGGCACCGAAAACGACGTCGGTCCGTCCGGTGAGCCTGCCGAGCACCACGCCCCAGGCTGTCTGGACCAGCGTATTCACCGTCAGGCCCCGGTCCCGCGCGGCCACCGTGAGCGCTTCGGTGTCCTCAGTGGACATTTCGAGCACACGCCGCTGCGGCAGCTCAGGAACGTGCTGGGGGTCAGCGGGCACCAGGAGCGTCGGCTCGCCGAGCCCGTCGAGTGCCGCGCGCCAAGCGGCTTCGGCCGCGTCGGTGTCCTGGTCGACCAGCCAGCTCAGGTAGGCGCGGTACGGCAGGGCCGGAGACAGCGTGTCGCCGTGGGCGTACAACGCCGACAGTTCGGCCAGCAGCTGGGGCACCGACCAGCCGTCCAGCAGCAGGTGCTGATGCGAGAACACGAGCCGGTACCCGCCCGTGCCCAGCTTGACCAGCAGGAACCTGAGCAGCGGCGCGGTCGCCGGGTCGAACCGCCTTCCCTCGTAGGCCAGTTCCCCGGCGAAATCGTCCTCAGTGGACAGTGTGACGAACCGCCACGGCACTTCGACCGCGCGGGGAACCAGGGCCACTGCCCGGCCCGAGCTCAGGTACCGGTAGCTCGCGCGGAGGTTCGGATGCCGCTCGGCCAGTGTCCGCGCCGCCGCCCGCAGCCGTTCCGGATCCACCTCGCCGTCGAGGTCGAAGGCGACCTGGACGGTGTAGACGTCGGGGCCATCGGCGTCCATGGTGGCCAGGAACAGCAGGCCGGATTGCAGGGGTGTGAGCGGCCAGACCTCCGCCGTGCCGGGTGCGAGCTCCCGGATCTCCGCGCGTTCCTCTTCGGTCAGCTCGAGCAACGGCCGTCCGTCCTCTGTGGACGGTGCGACGAGCTGATCCGTCGCGGCCTCGGCCAGCCCGGCGACCGTCCGGTGCCGGAACACCTCACGCGGGCTCACGACCAGGCCCGCCGCGCGGGCCCGTCCGGCCAGTTGCATGGCGAGGATGCTGTCGCCGCCGAGCCGGAAGAAGTCGTCGTGGATCCCGACTTTCGCCAGGCCGAGCACCTCGGCGACGATCCCGGCCAGCGTCGTCTCGCGCGACGTCCTCGGCAGGTCGCCGGTGACCGCGTCGGCGAAGTCCGGCGCGGGCAACGCCCTGTGGTCGAGCTTGCCACTCGGCGTGAGCGGTAGTTCCGCCACGGGCACCACCGCGGCCGGGACCATGTGCTCCGGCATTATCGCGGCGGCGTGGGTGAGCAGTGCGGCCTCGTCCGCGGCGGTGCCGAGCACGACGTACGCGACGAGCTGGCGCTGTCCCGGCCGATCCTCCCTGACGACCGTACGCGCTTGCCTGACAGCGGTATGTGACGTGAGTGCGGCGTCGATCTCGCCGAGCTCGATCCGGAAGCCGCGGAGCTTGACCTGGTCGTCGACCCGGCCGAGGAACTCCAGGTGACCGTCGCGGTTCCAGCGCGCGAGATCGCCGGTGCGGTACATCCGTTCCCCCGGCTCGCCGTACGGATCGGCCACGAACCGTTCGGCGGACAGGCCTGGCCGCGCGAGGTAGCCACGGGCGAGCTGGGCACCCGCCAGGTACAGCTCCCCCGGGACTCCTGGCGGCACCGGCCGCAGGCTGGAATCCAGCACGTAGGCCCGCGTGTTCCACACCGGACGTCCAATGGGGACGCTGCCTGACGTCGCGACGTGAGCCGCAGAAGCTGTGACGTCGACGGAAGCTTCGGTCGGGCCGTACAGGTTGTGCAGCTCAGCATCGAGCACTTCGGAGAATCGGGCGACGATGCCGGCAGCCAGCGCCTCGCCACTCGCCATCACCTGCCGCAGGCCACGGCACCCGGCCGCACGCGGTTCGGCGAGGAAGATCTCCAGCATCGACGGTACGAAGTGGACAGTGGTCACCCCGGCCCGCTGGATCAGCTCGGCCAAGTACGCCGGATCCTTGTGCCCCTCCGGCTTCGCCACCACCAACGCGGCACCGGAGATCAACGGCCAGAAGAACTCCCACACCGAAACATCGAAACTCGACGGCGTCTTCTGCAAAACCCGGTCAGCCGCGGACAAACCGTACTCCGCCTGCATCCACACCAAACGGTTGACGATGCCCACATGCGGCACCACCACACCCTTCGGCCGGCCCGTCGAACCCGAGGTGTAGATGACGTAGGCCGGGTGTCGCGGATCGACGTCGACCGCCAGATCGGTCCCGTCGCGGACGGCCGACTCGGCGAACGGGGTCAGGTCTTCGAGCACCACCGCGGGGGCGGCGTCGGCCACCATCAGTTCGCGCCGTTCCACCGGGTAGTCCGGGTCGAGCGGCAGGTAGGCGGCGCCTGCCTTGTGGATCGCGTACAACGCGACCACCAGCTCCACCGACCGCGGCAACGACACGGCCACGACCGACTCGGTGCGCACACCGTGGTCGATCAACCAGCGCGCGAGCCGGTTCGCACGGGCGTTCAGGTCCGCATAGGACACACGCTCGTTCTCGAACATCACCGCAATCGCGTCCGGAGTCCGCGCCACCTGCGCCTCGAAAAGACGCGGCAGGGACGCTGAAGGGACCTCGTGACTCGTCGCGTTCCACTCGGCCAGCAGCGTCCGCTCGTCCGCGGCGAGAACATCGACCGCGCCGATCCGGGCCGCGGGGTCGGTGGCGATGTGCTCCAGCACGCGACGCAGACGGCCGCCCAGCTCGACCACGGTGGCGTGGTCGAACAGATCCGCGCTGTACTCGATGGCGCCCGAGATCCCGCCGTCCCGCTCTTCGAGGAAGCCGAATTCGAGGTCGAACTTCGCGACGTCGTGGTCGAAGTCCTCCCGAGTCGCCGTCAGGCCCGGCAGTTCGAGACCGCCGGCGCCCGCGGGCAGATGGACGACCATGACCTGGAACAGCGGGTGCCGCGCCAGCGAGCGCTCCGGGTTGACGGCGTCGACGAGCCGATCGAACGGCAGATCCTGATGGTCGAACGCGGCGAGGTCGGCTTCCCGCACGCGCCGGAGCACCTCGTCGAAGGCCGGGTCGCCGGAGAGGTCGGTCCGGAGCACCAGTGAGTTCACGAAGAACCCGATCAGGCCAGCGAGCTGCTCGTCGGACCGGCCGGAAACCGGCGCGCCGAGCGGGATGTCGGTCCCCGCGCCGAGCCGGTGCAGCAGGACCGCGACGGCGGCCTGCACCAGCATGAACATGCTCACGTCGTGCTCACGGGCCACCGCCCGGAGGCGGCCGACCGGCCCGGCGCCGATCGGGAACGTCACCGTGCCACCGCGATGGCTCGACTCCGCCGGACGCGGACGGTCGGCGGGCAACGCCAGCTCCTCGGGGATCCCGGCCAGCGTGTCCCGCCAGAACTCGAGCTGCCGAGCCATGACGCTCGCGTCGTCCTCTTCGGACCCGAGCACTTCGCGCTGCCACAGCGCATAGTCCGCGTACTGCACAGGCAGCGGTGTCCATTGTGGAGTGTTTCCGTCGAGCCGGGCTTGATAGGCGGCGGCCAGATCCGCCAGCAGTGGACGCTCCGACCACTCGTCGGTGACGACGTGGTGGAGCAGGACCAGCAATACGTGCTCGCCGGACGGCAACGCGAACACGCGCACCCGGACCGGCGGACGCCGATCGAGCGCGAACGGAACGGACGCCTCCTCCGCCAGGCGGTCACGCAGCCCGTCCTCCGCGATCGATTCGACCGTGAAATCGAGGTTCGAGGAGTCGAGTACGCGTTGCACCGCGGCGCCGTCGTGCGTCTCGAAGACCGTCCGCAACACCTCGTGCCTCGTGACGACGTCACCGAACGCCACGCGCAACGCGTCGGTGTCCAGCTGCCCGATGAGCCGCCAGGCGAGCGGGATGGTGTAGGTCGCGGTCGGGCCTTCGAGCTGGTAGAGGAACCACAGCCGCAGTTGCGCCGCCGACAACGGTACGTCGGCGGACCGCGTGACCGCGGTCAGGGCGGGCCGGACATCCGCCGGAGTGGCGAGTGTCGCGGCGAGCCGCGCGACAGTCGGTGCGTCGAACACTTCCCGGACGCCGACCTCGATGTTCAGCGACGTGCGGATGCGCGAGGCCAGCCGCATTACCAGCAGCGAATGGCCGCCCAGCGCGAAGAAGTCGTCATCGGGGCCGACACTCTCGACGTCGAGCACCTCCGCGAACAGGGCACACAACGCCGCCTCGCGCGGTGTGGCGGGTTCGCGACCGCCTCGACCGTCGAAGTCCGGCTCGGGCAGCGCCGCGCGGTCGAGCTTGCCGTTCGGTGTCAGCGGCAGCTCGTCGAGGACGAGGATCGCGGACGGGACCATGTGCTCCGGCAGGCTCGTGCTCACCACGGAGCGCAACGTTTCCGTGTCCACTATGGACTCGGTGGTGACATAGGCGACCAGCCGGCCGGCCCTGGCCACGACGACCGCGGCGGTGACCGCGTCCGCCGAGGTGAGCGCGGCTTCGACCTCGCCGAGTTCGACCCGGAAGCCGCGGACCTTCACCTGGTGATCGACGCGGCCGAGGAACTCCAGCACGCCATCACCGCTCCAGCGCGCGAGATCGCCCGTGCGGTACATCCGCTCCCCCGGCGCGCCGAACGGATCGGCCACGAACCGTTCGGCGGTCAGCCCCGGGCGGGCGAGGTACCCGTGCGCGAGCTGGACACCCGCGAGGTACAGCTCCCCCGGGACTCCCGGCGGGACCCGCCGGAGGGTGGAATCCAGCACGTAGGTCCGCGTGTTCCACACCGGACGTCCGATCGGGACGGTCGGCCCCGCGAACGGGCCGGTGGCGGGATGTGCGGTCACGTCGACCGACGCCTCGGTCGGCCCGTACAGGTTGTGCAGCTCGGCGTCGAGCACCTCGGCGAATCGTGTCGCGAGGTCGGCGGGAAGGGCCTCACCACTGCATAGCACCCGACGCAGGCCAGCGCACCGCGCCGACCCGGGCTCTTCCAGGAAGAGGCGCAGCATGGACGGTACGAAGTGGACGGTCGTCACCTTGGCCCGCTGGATCAGCTCGGCCAGATACGCCGGATCCTTGTGCCCCTCCGGCTTCGCCACCACCAACGTGGCGCCGGTGTTAAGCGGCCAGAAGAACTCCCACACCGACACGTCGAAACTCGACGGCGTCTTCTGCAGAACCCGGTCATCCGTGGACAAACCGTACTCGGCCTGCATCCACAGCAGACGGTTCACGATTCCGGCGTGGGGCACCACCACACCCTTCGGGCGGCCCGTGGAACCCGACGTGTAGATGACATATGCCGGGGACTCGAGGCCGATCTCCACCGCCAGGTCGGAATCGTCGTGGTCCGCCGACTCGGTGAACGGGGCCGGATCGTCCAGTACCACTGCCGGAGCGGCGTCAGCCAGCATGAAGGCCACGCGCTCGGCCGGGTAGTCCCGGTCCACCGGCAAGTAGGCCGCCCCAGCCTTATGGATCGCGTACAACGCGACGATCAGTTCCACCGAACGCGGCAGCGACACCGCCACCACCGAACCCGCACCGACGCCGCGCTCGCGCAGCCACCGCGCCAGCCGGTTCGCGCGAGCGTTCAAGTCCGCATAGGACACGTGCTCGTCCTCGAACACCAGCGCGGTCGCGTCCGGAGTCCGCGACACCTGCGCCTCGAACAATCGCGGCAAGGCAAGCGCGGAAACATCGTGGCGCGTCGCGTTCCACGACTCCAGCCGTTCCCGCTCGTCCGGACGCAGTACGTCGAGGGCGTGGACACGCGTCGCCGGGTCCGCCGTCACCTGGGCCAGCAGACCGGCCAGCCGGGCGAGCAGCCCTTCCGCCGTGGCGCGATCGGCGCGGTCCGCGGCGTACTCGAGCATCAGCGTGCAGCGGCCCCGCGCCGCCTCGTCCACCAGGGTGAAGTGGAGGTCGAACTTGGCGGCCCGCTGGTCCAGTTCGAGCCACTCGGTCGCCAGGCCGAGGACGTCGGGATCACCGTCCGGCCGGTAGTGATAGCCCACCATGACCTGGAACAACGGGTTCCGGCCGGGCAGCCGGGCCGGGTTGAGGTGCTCGACGACCCGCTCGAACGGCAGATCCTGGTGCGAGAACGCGGCGAGATCCGCGGCGCGCACCCGGTCGAGGAGTTCGGCGAACGTGGGCTCCCCGGAGACGTCGGTCCGCAGCACGAGGGTGTTGACGAAGAACCCGACGAGGTCGTCCAGGGCGGCGTCGGTGCGGCCCGCGATCGGGGCGCCGAGCGGGATGTCGTCGCCCGCGCCGAGGCGCTGCAGCAGCGCCGCCACCGCGGCCTGCAGCACCATGAACAGGCTCGCCCCGGACTGCCCGGACAAGGTCCGCAGTGCCTCGGCCAGTTCCGCGGGCAAGTCCAGCGCCACCTTCCCGCCCCGCCCGCTCGGCAGGACGGGACGTGCGCGGTCGAGCGGGAGCGGGACCTCCTCGGGCAGGCCGCGCAGCGCCTCGGTCCAGAACGCCAGCTGCTCTCCGCCCCGCTCCGCGAGGAAACTCCGCTGCCACAAGGCGAAATCCGCGTAGTGGACCGGCAACGGCGTCCACTGCGGACGGTCGCCGGCCAGCCTCGCCCGGTAGGCCGTCGTCAGATCGGCCAGGAAGGGCCGGTCGGACCATTCGTCGGTCGCGCTGTGGTGCAGGACCATCGCCACCACGTGGTCCTCGGCGGCCATACGCAGCACGTCGATCCGGACGGGCAACTCGGCGGTCAGAGCGAACCGGCGGCTGGCCACCTCGTCCAGCCGCGTGCCGAGGTCGGCTTCGGTGCACTCCGTTGTCGAGAAGGGCGGTTCTGGAGTGTCCACAATGCACTGATACGGCGTCCCGCCGACGTCGGTGAACACCGTCCGCAGCACCTCGTGCCGCTCCAGCACGTCGGCGAAGGCAGCTCGCAGTGCGCCGGTATCCAACGCGCCACGCACCCGGACGACCAACGGGTACGTGTACGCGGCAGCGTTCTGGTCCAGCTGTTCGACGAGCCACAAGCGTTGCTGCGCCGCGGAAAGCGGGACCCGTTCAGGCCGTGACACCGCGACGACGGCGGACCGCGGGGGCGCCCCGGCCCCGGCACGCTCGGCGAGGAGCGCGGGCGTCGGCGCCTCGAACAGATCCTTGATCGCCAGTTCGGCGTCAAGTTCGGTGCGGGCCCGGCTGATCAACCGGGTCGCGAGCAACGAGTGCCCGCCGAGATCGAAGAAATCGTCCTCGACGCCGACCCGTTCCAACCCGAGGACGTCCGCGAAGAGGGCGCACAACGTCTCCTCTTCCCGCGTCTCGGGCGCCCGGCTTTCCGCCAGTGTGACCGCGGGTTCGGCATCCGGAAGCGCTCGGACGTTCAGCTTCCCGTTGTCGGTCAGCGGCAGGCTCCCGAGCGTGACGAACGCGGTGGGGACCATGTAATCCGGCAGTTCCCGCTTGAGCGCCTCACGCACTACCTGGACCAGCTCGGTTCCCCCGCGTGCGGCCGTCGGACTGGTGGCGAACCGGGCGAGGTTCGCCCCGGTCGCCGCGGGGACGTACAGACCGGAGACCGGACCATCCGAAACGGACAGTCCGGAATGGACGAAGACCGCGTCGAACACGCCATCGGCACCGGTCGACCAGGTCGTGTGCACGGCGTAGCCGAGCCTCTCGCCCAGCCGGTGCACGGCTTCCGGCTCGACGCCGCCCCCGGCGTGAAAGCGGTCGAGCACGTCGAGCAGCGGGGCGCCCGCGTCGAGCGCGCACATCGCCGCGAATTCGGCGTGCGACCGGGCGTCCGGGATCCGAGCGACCCGAAGCAGCTCGGGAGCCCCGGCCAGTTCGCGCTCCAGCACGTCGAGCGAACCCAGCTCGTCCCAGAGGATTCGCGGCGCCTGCGCCACGGACACCGACTCGGCCGGTTCCTTCGTCAGCACGACGTCGTAGCGGTACCGGCTCAACTCGTTGTGCAACGCCGCCCGCTTGATGCGGATATCGACATCGACGCCGCTCAGCGTTCGCCCGAGCGCGGCGAAGTAGTCCGGATCGATCAGGAGTTCCTTCTCCAGCGCCGCCGCCCGTTCGATCGCCCGCCGCACCTGCGCGACGTCCGAGGTGGCGTCGGTCCTGGTCAGCTGGATCGCGGTGTGGAACGCCCTGGCCAGCCGCAGGTTCCGCACGTCGCCGACGAACAGCGACCCACCGGGGGTGAGCAGCTCGGTCGCGGACCGGAGGACCTCGGTCAGGTAGCCGACGCTCGGGAAGTACTGGATCACCGAGTTGAGCACGATCGTGTCGAAGTGCCCGCGCGGCAAGCCGTCGAACACATGCGCGGGCTGCGCGCGCAGGGTGATCTTCGCGGCCAGTTCCGGGTGCGCCGCCAGTTCCTCCGTGAGCTTCGCGATGACCGGCGCGGCCAGGTCCGTGCCCCAGTACTCTTCGGCGAGCGGCGCGAGCTGCCCCATCAGCAACCCGGTTCCGACGCCGATCTCCAGCACCCGGCGCGGTTGCAGCTCCCCGATCCGGGCGACCGTGGCGGCCCGCCACTCGCGCATGTGTGCCAGCGGGATCGGTTCGCCGTCGTAGCTGGAGTCCCAGCCAGCGAAGTCCTCGGTGAACAACGCGGTCGGGATCTCGGCGTACTCGTCGGAGTAGATCTGCTGCCACTCCCCGACCTGCTCCGCTTCGGCCGCGTCACGGGCGTCGCCGCTCAGCTCGGCGGGCACGACGTAGCCGACGAGCCGCTGCAGGCCCGGCGCCGAGGGGTCGGGGCGGGCGATCACCGCGGCCTGGGCCACCTGCGGGTGCCGGGTCAGCGCGGTCTCAATCTCACCGAGTTCGACCCGGTAGCCGCGGATCTTGACCTGATCGTCGGTCCGGCCGAGGAAGTCGAGATTTCCGTCGAGGCGGCGCCGGACGAGGTCGCCGGTGCGGTACATCCGCTCCCCCGGCGCGCCGAACGGATCGGCGACGAACCGCTCGGCGGTCAGGCCGGGTCGGTTCAGGTAGCCGCGGGCGATGCCGGTGCCCGCGATGTACAGCTCGCCCGCGACGCCGTCCGGAACCGGGCGGAGCCAGGCGTCCACGATGTAGGCGCGTGTGTTCCAGATCGGCTTTCCGACCGTCGGGGTGTCGCTGTCGGTCGTGCCGCCGCCGAGCGTGTTGATCGTGTACTCGGTCGGCCCGTAGAGGTTGTAGCCGTAGGTGCCCTCGGTGTCCCGCAACCGGTTCCAGACCGATTCCGACACCGCCTCGCCGCCCAGCAGCACGAGCGCCGGGCGGTGGCTGCCGTCGCCGTCGTCCAGTAGCCCCTCTTCGATCAGCAGATGCGCGTAGGTGGGCGTGACGTTGACGACGTCGATCCGGTGTTCGTCGCAATAGGACACCAGCGCGCGGGCGTCCCGCCGCAGTTCCTCGTCGCAGACGTGGACTTCATGGCCTTCGACCAGCCACAACAGCTCTTCCCACGACATGTCGAACGCGAACGACACCGTGTGCGCGATCCGCAGCCCGCGCCCGCCCGCAGCGGCGATCGCGGGCCCGAAGATCGCCTCCTGATGGTTCAGCTGCATGTTCGTCAGGCCGCGGTAAGGAGTTACGACGCCCTTCGGCTTCCCGGTCGAACCCGAGGTGTAGATGACGTACGCCGGGTGTTCCATCCGGCCCGCGCGATCGCGGGAGAACAACGGGCGCTCCCCGTCGGTGATCTCTCCATCGTCCAGTGTGGACAGTTCGGCGCCGATCTCGGCGGTGTCGAGGAGCACGCGAGGTGTGTCCGGCGGGAGGGACGCGGCAACGTCCGAAGTGGACACCAGGCACAGCGGCTGTGCGTCGTCCAGCATCATGGCGAGCCGGTCGGCCGGATAGTCCAGTTCGAGCGGCAGATACGCCGCGCCGGTGCGGAGCACCGCGAACAGGGCCACCACCATGTCGATCGACCGGGGCAGACCGAGCGCGACCACCCATTCCGGCTCGGCTCCCCTGGCGAGCAGGAGCCGCGCCATCCGGTTGATACGGGCGTCGAGTTCGGCGTAGGTCAGCCGATGTTCGCCGAAGACGAGCGCGATCGTGTCCGGTGTACTGGCCGCCTGCCGGGCGAGCAGGTCGGCGACGGTGTCGGCGATCATCGGGTGCTCGCTGGACGCCCAGTCCGCCGCCAGTTCCGCGCGGCGTCGGACGGAGAGCGTATCGAGTGCTCCGACCGGTCCCGTGAGGTCGCCGACGAGTTGCTCCACGAGCGAAGTGAAGCGGCCGAGCACGTCCTCGGCGGTCGCGGCCTCGACGACATCGTCCCGATAGGACAGGGTGACCCGCATCCGCGAACCCGGCGTGACCACGAGCGTCAGCGGGTAGTGTGTCGCGTCGATGTTGACCATCTCGGTGATGCCGTGCCGGTGCCGCAGCCCGGCGAGACGATCGTCGCCGTCGGCGTTGCGCAGGACGAACAGCGTGTCGAACAGCGTCCGGTGACCGGATTCGCGCTGGAGCACGCCGAGGCTCATGAACTCGTACGGCGTGAGGTCCATCCGCTCGGCCTGGACGCGGCGCAGCAGGCCGAGCACCGGTTCGCCCGGGATCAGGCGGACCCGGGTGGGCACGGTGTTGAGGAAGAGCCCGATGGTGCTCTCGATGTCCGGGACCGCCGCCGGGCGGCCCGCCACCGCGGCGCCGAACACGACGTCCTGACGGCCGGTCATGGTGGACAGCACGAGCGCCCAAGCCGCGTTCAGCACCGAATTCACCGTCAGCCCGTGCCGCCGGGCCTGCTCACGCAGCCGTTCGGTGAGTTCCGCCGACAGCAGCGTATCGACCGGGACCGGGGTGACCGGCTCCCTGCCCTGAGTGTCCGGGCCGAGGAGTGTCGGCTCGGCCAGTCCGGCGAGGGCCTCCCGCCAAGCGCCGGCCGCCGCTTCGACGTCCTGTTCGGCCAGCCACGACAGGTAGTCCACATAGGAACCGGCGGCAGGCAGGGCACGGTCGTCACCGGAGAGTTCGTAGAGCGCGAAGAGCTGCTCGATGAACAGCCACGCCGACCAGCCGTCCCACAGCAGCAGATGCCGGTTCACCAGGACCCGGTCCCGACCCTCGCCGAGCCGGATCAGGGTGAGCCGGAACAACGGCGACGTGGACAGGTCGTACCTCGTGGTGCGGTCCTGTTCGACGATCTCGGCGAGGCGTTCCCGCCGGTCTGCTTCGGACAGTCCGGTGAGGTCCACTTCGGACACCGGCGGCGCGAACGCAGCGGTGACGAACTGGACCGGTCCGCGCAGGCCGTCACTGGTGAACCCGGCCCGCAGGCTCGGCGTGCGGCGCAGCATCGCCGCGCACGCAGCCCTCAGCCGGTCAGCGTCCAGTTCGCGGTCGAAGTCGATGACCTCCTGGATCGTGTAGATGTCGACGCGAGCCTGGTCGTAGCTGGAGTGGAAGAAGAGACCTTCCTGCAACGGCGACAGCGGCCAGATGTCGGCCAGCGGGTGATCGGCCAGCTCGGTGACGCGGTCGATCTCCGCCTGATCGAGCTCGATCAGGGCCAGGTCCGACGGGGTCAGCGTGACCACTTCCGTCGTGTCCGCCGCCGCGAGCGCCCGGAGTGCGCCGAGCCAGCTCTCGGCGAGCGCGGCGACATCGGTCTTCCCCGCGAAGGTGGCGACCAGGCGAGGCCCTGTTTCGGTGTCCTCGCAGGTCACACCGATGCGCAGGCTGTGCTCGCCTGCCGGTGGCGTCGCCGTTCGTCCGGCGAACGACCAGTCTTCCCCGCCCGCCGCGACCCGGCCCGCGTAACGCAGGAGGATCTGAGGCTTCGCCAGCCGCGCGAACAGCGGCGCCGTCTGAGTGTTCAGGTACCGCAGCAGTCCGTAGCCCGCAGCGTTCGGCGTCGCGCGGACGATCTCCTTGACCTGCTTGAGGATCTCCAGGGATTCGCCCGACCCTGCCAGCCGCAGCGGACGCGTGTCGTGTACCGCGCCGACGGTCCTCGCCGGCTCGCGCGGGCGGTCCTGGACCTCGACCAGGACGTCCCCGAGGGCTTGCTTCAGCGCCGCCAGCAGTACCTCTGTGACATCACCGCGCACGGTGGCGGGCAGGACGTCGACGATCCTCCTACTGTCCTCAATGGACAGCGTAACGGTGTGCTCGGTCTGCCTGTCACTCTCAGGGAGGGGTTCGGCCTTCGTGAGCAGCTCCGCCCAGTGCTCGAATTCGGCGAGCGTCTCCGGGCTCTGGGCCTGTTCGGTGATCCGCCGGGCATAGGTGCGCAGCGAGGTCTCGACGGGGGCAAGCGCCGGTCGGCGGCCTTCGCTGACCGCAGTCCAGGCCACCGCGAGATCGTCCGCGATCGTGGGCCACGACCACGCGTCCACAAACACCGGGTGCGCGACGAGAAGCAGTTCGGCCCGCGCGTCCGACCACACCGCCTGGAGCAGGATTCCCGCGTCCGGGTCGAGGCGGGCGGCGGCCTCGGTGAATGTCTCGTCCGTGATCTCGCCGCGCCGCAGCAGGTCGGCGGCGGCCACCGAGCCCACGGGCTGGGTTTCCAGCGACCACAGCACGGACGCCACGCGAGTGCGCTTGAGCCGCAGGCCGTCGTGGTGATCCAGCACCGATTGCAAGGCGGCGGCCAGCGTCTCGATGTCCGCAGCGGCAGGCGTCCGGAGCACGACGGACTCGGGCACGGCCGCGTCGCCGAGTTCGCGCAGGCGATGTGCGGCGGGCAGCAGTGGGACGTCACCGACACCGTCCGAATCGGACGGTGATCCGGCAGTCTCCGGCAGTTCCGCCGGGCCGCCCAAGGCGGCGAGCGCGGCCGGGGTGCGGTGGTCGAACACGTCCTTCGGGCTCAGCGCGAAGCCCGCCTTCCGGGCGCGGCTGGACACACTGATCGACGAGATGCTGTCGCCGCCAAGCAGGAAGAAGTCCCCCTCGGCGCCGACATCGGTCAGCCCGAGCACCTCCGCGAAGATCCCGGCCAGCAGCCGTTCCCGGCCGTCACGAGGCGCGGTGACCTGTCCGGTTCCCGGCTGGGCGGGCGCGGGCAGCGCCCGGGTATCAAGCTTGCCGCTCGGAGTCAGCGGGAACTCGTCGAGCACGACCAGCGCGCTCGGGACCATCGCTGCAGGTAACGCCTCGGACAACGCCACCCGCAGCGCTGTGACCTCGACGGGTCCGGTCGCGTAGCCGACGAGTGCGCCGTCGCGCACGACGACCGCCGCCGCGGTCACTCCCGGTTGAGCCGCGAGGACCGCCTCGATCTCGCCGGGTTCGATCCGGTTGCCGCGGATCTTCACCTGCCGGTCGGTACGCCCGAGGTACTCCAGTTCGCCGTCGGCGCGGCGGCGCACCAAGTCACCGGTGCGGTAAAGCCGTCCGCCGGGTTCGCCGAACGGATCGGCCACGAACCGCTCCGCGGTGAGCCCCGGTCGTCCGTGATAACCCCTGGCCAGCTGGACACCGGCCAGGTACAGCTCGCCCGCGACGCCGTCGGGCACCGGCCGGAGACAGGTGTCGAGCACGTGCAGCCGCGTGTTCCACACCGGACGTCCAATAGGGACAGTGGCCCCGGAACCGCCACGGCAGGCGAAATACGACACGTCGACCGCGGCCTCGGTCGGACCGTAGAGGTTGTGCAGCGGGACGCCGGTCAGCGCCCGCCACCGCTCGGCAGCTTCGCCAGGCAGTGCCTCGCCGCTCGCGAACACGTGCCGGAGGTGATCGGCCCAGCGCTGATCGTCCACGACCTCCTCCGCGCCGAGGAAGGCGGCGAGCATCGACGGTACGAAATGCATCGTGGTGACCCGCTGTTCGCGGATCAGGGCAGCGAGGTAGGCCGGGTCGCGATGGCCGTCCGGCCGGGCGAGCACCACGGCCGCGCCCTCGCCCAGGGCCCAGAAGAACTCCCACAGCGAAACGTCGAAGCTCGACGGGGTTTTCTGCAGTACCCGGTCGTTCCCGGTGAGGCGGTACTCGTGCTGCATCCAGGCGAGCCGGTTCACGATGGCGCGGTGGGTGACCACGACACCCTTGGGCCGCCCGGTCGACCCGGAGGTGTAGATCAGGTACGCGGCGTTGTCCGGCCCCGGCGGTTCCGGGACGGCATCGGGCACGTCCGGGCCGGTGACCGGGACCGAAGTCACGCCCGCGACGACGGGAACCCGGTCCACGGTGCCGGGTTCCGTGACGACGAGCTTCGCGCCCGACCCGGTGAGCATGGACGTCAGCCGGTCGGCCGGGTAGTCGAGGTCGATCGGCAGGTACGCGGCGCCGGATTTCAGCACGCCCAGCAGCGCGACCATCAGCTCCGCCGAGCGCGGGACGGCGACTCCGACGAGGTGCTCCGGGCCCGCCCCCAGCGCGCGCAGGCGCCGCGCGAGCACATCCGACCGTGCGTCGAGGTCCGCATAGGACAGTTCCGTGTCTTCGAAGATCACCGCGGTGGCATCGGGCGTCTTGGCCACCTGATCGGCGAAGGCGGAGACGAGGGTGCGTTCGGGGACCGTCACCGCGGTGGCGTTGAGCTCCGCAGCCCGCGCCCGCTCGGCTGGCGACGCAATATCCACACGGGACACGAGTTGCTCGGGATCGTCCGCGATCGCTTCCAGGACAAGGAGGAACCGCTCGGCGAGCCGTTCCGCCGCATGCGCGTCGATCCGGGACGCGTCGAACTTCAGGCTGAAGTCCAAGGTGTCGCCCGGCGTGGCGATGAGGGCCACCGGGAAGTGCACGGCGTCGTTGATCTCGACGCCGTCCACGGCCAGTCCGGTGCCCTGGTCGTTGCCACGCGGGTAGTTCTCGACCACCACGAGCGTGTCGAACAGTTCTTCCTGCCCGGTTCCGGCGAGGCGCTGGAGTTCGGCGAGCCCGAGGTGCTGGTGGTCCAGCAACGCCGACTGCTCGTCCTGCAGCCGCCGCAGCATCGCGGTCAGGGTGTCCGCACCGGACCAGCGCAGCCGGACCGGGAGCGTGTTGATGTAGAGGCCGACCGCCGATTCGATACCCGCCACTCCGGCGCCCCGGCCCGAGACGGTGCTGCCGAACACCAGGTCGTCGCGTCCGGTGAGCCTGCCGAGCAGCAGGCCCCAGGCCCCGTGCAGCAGGGTGCCGAGCGTCAGGCCGCGTTGCCTGCCGAGCGCGCCCAGCTTCCCCGTGACGTCCTCGCCAAGGGAGACGTGGAGCTTCGCGGGACGTCGCGGAGCCGTCCCGGCCGGCGTCTCGACCAGCCGGGTGGGTTCCTCGATCCCGGCCAGCGCGTTCCCCCACGCTCGCCGGGCGGCGCCGGAATCACGGCCCGCCAGCCAGCGGAGGTAGTCCGCCCGCGAACTGGGGGCGGGCAGCGCGTCCCGGTTGTCGTACCGGGCCAGGATCTCCCGCAGCATCACCACCACCGACCAGCCGTCGGCGACGATGTGGTGGAAGGTGAGCGCCAGCCTGCTGTGGCCGTCGGCAAGACGGACGAGCGTGGCGCGCAGCAGCGGCGGCCGGTCGAGCGCGAACCGGCGCGTCCGGTCGGCCTCGAGCACCGCCGACGCCTGGTCCGAGCCGGGATTGTCCCGCACGTCCACCTCGCGCCACGGCAGCTCGGCGTGACCGGCGACGACCTGGACGACCCGGCCGTCGTCGAGCTGACGGAATCCGGACCGCAGCGACGTGTGCCGGTCGAGCAGGTCCTGCACCGCACGGCGCAGCGCCGCGGGGTCCAGCGGACCGCGCAGGTCGAACACCTCCTGCACGGTGTACACATCGGACTCTTCGGTGTCGAACGCCGCGTGGAAGTAGAAGCCTTCTTGCAACGGCGTCACCGGCAGGACTTCCTCGTACACGCCGAGCGCGCCGGTGTCCGCTGTGGACAGTTCGAGGAGCGGCTCGTCCGATCCGGCGGCCGCGACGGCCTCGGTGGCACACGCGGCGAGCGCTTCCGCGGTGCGATGCTGGAACACCTGACGCGGTGTGATCACCAAGCCCTGCTCGGCGGCGCCGAGCACGAGGCGGATCGACTGGATGCTGTCGCCGCCGAGCGCGAAGAAGTCGTCGTCCGCACCCACCGAAGCGACACCGAGCACCTCGGACATCACCGCGCACAACGCTTGTTCACGCGGTGTGCGGGGCGCGCGGCCACTGGCGAGCGCTCCGAAGTCGGGGTCCGGCAGGGCCGCTCGGTCGAGCTTGCCATTCGTCATCAAAGGCAGCCGGTCGAGCGCGACGAAGGCCGACGGCACCATGTAATGCGGCAGCGCTTCCTCGACGCGGCTCCGCAGCTCCTTCATCAGCCCGGCCGGATCGCGGAACACCGCGGGCACGTTGGCGAAGGCCGCCAGCGGCGCGTCCGGGCCGAGATATTCGCCACGAACGTCCACTGTGGAGTCCTCGCGGACCAGCAGGAGATCGAACGCGCCGTCCGCGTCCGGGCCGGACCACGTCGCGACACCGCGATAGCCCGCGGCGGCGGCCAGTTCGAGGAGTACGTCCGGATCGGCGGGCCGCCCGGTCGCGTTCGGCAGTCCGGCGCCGAGGCCGCGCAACGCCGAAAGGTCGGCGGTCAGCCGGTCGTTGGGCACGGCCGCGACGCGCAGTGTCTCCGGACGCGTGGTGCCCAGGTATTCGGTCAGCGCGCCCGACGAGCCCAGCTCGGCCCATGCCACGACCGGGCACTCCGGTGAAGGCGCGGCGGTGGTCCGCAGGACGACGTCGTACCGGTACCGGCTCAGCTCGTTGTCGTACCCGGCCCGTTTGAGCCGGACGTCGGCCTCGGCGATCCCGTCCTCGTGCCGCGCCAGCGCCGGGAAGAAGCCGGGGTCCAGCAACAGTTCGTCTTCCCAGCGGACGGCCGTGTCGACGCTGTCCAAAGTGGCCTCACCGGAGCCGACCGCGACACCGGCCCGCAACGCGCGCAACAACCGCAGGTTCCGGACGTCGCCGACGAACACCGCGCCGTCCGGGGCCAGCAGCTCGACAGCCTGGCGCAGCACGTCGGCCAGGTAGTCGACGCTCGGGAAGTACTGGACAACCGAGTTGAGCACGATCGTGTCGAAATGCCCAGCGGGGAGATCGCCGAGGTCATGGGCGGGAGCCGCGTGGAGCCGGACCTTCTCCGCCAGTTCCGGCCGTTCCGCCACCCGCCGCCGCAGGAGGTCGACGACCTCCTCGGACAGGTCCAGCCCCCAGTACTCGTCGGTTTCCGGGGCGATCCGGGAGAGGATCAGCCCGCTGCCCACGCCGATCTCCAGCACCCGACGCGGTTCAAGGCCGCGTATCGAGTCTACTGTGGACTCACGCCAGGACCGCATTTCCTCCAGTGGCAGCGGTTCGCCGTCGTAGGTGGAGTTCCAGCCGGTGAAGCCCTCTTCGAACGGGTCACGGTCGGCGACCGAGTAGAGCAGTTCGTGCACGCTCTTCCAGCGGTCGACCTGCGCGGCTTCCCGCTCGGCATCGCGTCCGCCCGCCGATTCGGTGGCGGGCACCACGTAGGCGACGAGCCGCCGGTCCCCCGGGGTCACCTCGCGCGGTACCACCGCCACCGAGGCGACCGCCGGATGAGCCGCGACGACCGACTCGATCTCGCCGGGTTCGATGCGGAATCCGCGGATCTTGACCTGGTGATCGGCGCGGCCGAGGAAGTCCAGTTCGCCGTCGGCGCGCCACCGCACCCGGTCACCGGTGCGGTACATGCGTTCGCCGGGACCCGCGAACGGGTCGGCCACGAACCGCTCCGCGGTCAGCCCGGCGCGGCCGACGTAACCACGGGCCAGACCACGGCCACCGACGTAGAGTTCGCCCTCGACGCCGACCGGCACCGGGTTGAGCGCGGTGTCGAGCACGTAGCACCGGGTGTTCGGGTCGGGGTGCCCGATCGGGATCGGCCCCGTCCAGTCCGCTTCGGCGGGCCAGAGCGTGGAGTTCACTGTCGCCTCGGTCAGCCCGTATGCGGCGACGACGCGCAGGTCGCGGGCCCAGCGGGCGATCAGTTCCGGCGGCACCGTCTCGGTGCCGACGATCAGCGTGGCGCCGTGCGGCAGCGTGCACTCCCGCGGCAGCGCGGCCACCAGCGACGGCGGCAGGATCATGTGGGTCGCGGCGTGCTCGGTGATGTAGCCGGTCAGCTCGACGCCGGCGACGCGACGATGTGCGGGCACCAGGATCAGCCTGCCGCCGACGCACAGCGACATCACCAGATCCCACACCGTGACGTCGAATCCGACCGAGGCGAACTGGACGACCCGGCTGTCCGGCCCGATCCCGATTCGTTCGGCCGCCGTCACCATCAGGCTGCCGATGCCGTCGTGGGACAGCACGACGCCCTTGGGCCGTCCTGTCGAACCCGAGGTGTAGATGACGTAGGCGGCACCATCCAGCCTCAGCCCGCTTACGTCCACTGTAGACGAATTCAACGTGGAGAGTTCCGCCCGTACCGAAGCGTCGTCAAGCAGCACACGGTCCACTTTGGACCCTTCTGGCAGCTGATCCGCTAGGTCCACTGTGGACACAATGAGGCGGGCGGCCGCGTCGTCGAGCATGTAGGCCAGCCGGTCCTCGGGGTGGTCGAGATCCAGCGGCAGATACGCCGCCCCGGCCTTCAGTACCCCGAGCAGCGCGACCACGAGGTCGAGCGAGCGTGGCAGCGCGACCGCGACGACGTCCTCGGCGCCGATACCGCGCGCCTTCAGCAACCGGGCGAGGCGGTTGGCGACGGCGTCCAGTTCTCGGTAGCTGAGCCGTTCTTCCTCGCACACCACCGCTACGGCGTCCGGCGTCCTGGCCACCACGCGGTCGAACGCCGCGGGCCAGGTCAGCTCGGGCGCCTCGACCGGATCGGCGCCGAACTCCTCCAGCACCCGGGTGCGTTCGGAAGCGCTGAGCAGGTCGATCCCGGCGAGCGGCTGGTCCGGCCGGGTGAGCAGCGCGTCGATGACACTGGTCAGCCGGCGTTCGTGGTCGGCGAATTCCGCCGGGGTGCAGGCCCCGGTCAGATCGATCCGCAGGCCGTGTCCCTCGCCGGAGTCGGTGATCGCGACCGTCAGATCGCTTACCGGCCCCAACGCGAGAGGGCGCACCGACGCCTGAGCGGCCCCGAAGGCGAGGCCGTTCCCGGCGGTCATGTGGTTGACGCTCAGGCCGGCCAGCTCGTGGATCCCGCCGGACACACCGAGTTCCTTCGCCAGCTCCTCGCCGCGATACCGGCCGTGTTCGACCAGTTCGGCGACCTCCGCCGCCAGCGTCTCGATCAGCTGCGCGGGGGTGTGCTCCGGGCGCACGGTCAGCCGCAGGGGCAGCAGGTTCGCCGTCATCCCCGGCCTGCCCCGCGTCGCCCCGTCACGAGCCGCCACGGGCAGGCCGAGCACCAGGTCCTCGGCACCGGTGACCCGGTGGGCATAGGCCGCGACCGCCGCGATCGTCACGCGCGACAGCCGCGTGCCCAGGTTTCCGGCGAGCTTCCGCAGCGCGCCGGTGCGGGCCGAGGAGAGGGTGAACTCGTGGCGGGCCGGTACGCCGTGGCGTTCCACCAAGCGGACCGGATCCGGGCGCCCGGCCAGCTTTCCTTGCCAGTACGCACGATCGTCCTCGTGTCGCGACGATTTCCGATACACCGCATCGGCGTCGGCCAGCACCGGAAGTGCCCAGTCCGGCTCGTCGTCCGATCCGTTGTAGAGCGCGGCCGCGCTTCTGGTGAGCGCGAGCTGGCCATGCGCGTCCATCACGAAGTGGTGGTAGCGCTGGAACCACAGGACGTGTTCGCGACCCAGCACCAGCACCGCGTGTGCGGTCAGCGGGCCCCGGGCCGGGTTCATGACCGTCCTCAGCCGCTCGGACATCCACGTCCGCGCGGCCGCGGACGGGTCCGCTTCGCCGGTCAGATCGACGACATCGACATCGGCCGACGGCGCCACCGGGTACTGGACCGGCACACCGTCGACCACTCCGGCCGTCACGTGCAGGCATTCCGCCTCGGTGACCGCACGGTGTATGGCGTCGCGAAGGCAGTCCAGGTCGAGTTCGCCACGGAGCTCCACGGACCAGGCGAGGCCGAATTCCGGGCTCGCCTGGTCGAGTTGCTGCGCGTACCAGACCCCGGCCTGCGCGGCGGTGAGCGGGAAACCGGGCAGGACGCCGCGGGTCATCGATGCCTCCACGGGGAACGGGGAACGGACCTAGCGGGAAACGCTTACCGCGTACTCGGCAGGCGGCACCGCTGCCGCCCGGCGGTCCACAATGGACCGCAGGATCTCACCGACCCGGATCGCGGTGTTCGACAGCAGCGAGGACGTGATCCCGTGCGTGTGCTCGGTCCCGCCCTGGAGATAGACCCCGCCGCGCGGCGCGGGGTCCAGCTCGATCCGGTAGTCCCGTTCGATCCGCAGCCTGCCCCGGTCGTCGCGGCCGCAGCCCGCCGCGAGTTCACCGAGCAGCGGCGTCGGGTCGGCGGGCAGATAGCCGGTGGAGTAGACCACCGCGTCGGCCTCCAGCACGGTCCGCTCACCGGTGGTCAGCGACTCCACGGTCACCAGCACTCCCGAGCCGGTGTCGGTCACGTCGACCGGGCGCGAGACGTTGAGCATGCGCAGCCGTTCGACCCCGAGGACCTTTTCCCGGTACATCCGCCGGTACAGCTCGTCGATGAGGTCGATGTCGACCGCGGAGTAGTTGGTGGCGCCGTGATAGCGCATCAGGCGTTCCTTGACCGGTTCGTCCGCACGGTAGAACTGGTCGACCGCCTCCGGGTCGAAGATCCGGTTCGCGAACGAGCTGTCGTCGGCGGGGCTGTACCCGTAGCGCGCGAACACCGCGCACACCTCGGCGCCGGCGAATTCGTCGTGCAGCAGAGCCACGACCTCGGCGGCGCTCTGCCCGGCGCCGACCACCACGAACCGGCGCGGATCGGTGCCCCGCATCGCCGCCACCCGGTGCAGCAGCTCGCTGTTGTGCCAGACCCGCTCCCCCGCGCTCACCCCCTCGGGCAGATTGGGCCGCAAACCCGTGCCCAGCACCAGGTTCCGCGCCCGCAGCTCGACCGGCTCGCCGTCGGTGACGGCCTCGACGTCGAAGTAGACGATTTCCCCGCCCTCGAAAACCGGCCGCACCGAGCGCACTTCGGTGCCGTAGGAGACGACGTCGTCGACCTTCGCCGCGGCCCACTCGAAGTAGTCGTGGAACTCGACGCGCAGCGGGAACAGGTTCTTGTGGTTGATGAAATCGACCAGCCTGCCCTTCCCGTGCAGATAGTTCAGGAAGCTGAACTCGCTGGTGGGATTCCGCATCGTGGCGAGGTCCTTGAGGAACGACACCTGCATCGTCGCGGTGTCGATCAGCATGCCGCGGTGCCAGCCGAAGCGTGGTTGGCGTTCCAGGAAGTGGGCGGTCACCGTGCCCGCGTCCCCCGGCGCGGCGTTGTGCTCGGCCAGCGCGATCGCGAGCGCCAGGTTCGAGGGTCCGAAGCCCACCCCGACGACGTCGTAGACCGGAATCCGCTCACCGGCTCCTGCTGGTGCCATGTTGGTCCCCTAGCGCGGCACTGCCGCATCTCGTTCCACCGACGCAAAGCTCAGGAAACCCTAACCTAACTTAGGGCAGCCTCAACTAGTACCTTGGTGGTGATATTCATCCCTCGACCCCGAAAGGGCAGCTCATGCGCGTGGCCATGTTCGGCTACCAGACCTGGGGACACCGCACCCTCAAGGCGCTGATCGACGGCGGCCACGAGGTCGCGCTCGTGGTCACCCATCCCAAGAGCGACCACGCCTACGAGAAGATCTGGTCGGATTCGGTGGCCGAACTCGCCGAGGAGAACGGCATCCGCGCGCTGCTGCGCACCCGTCCCGACGACGCGGAGCTGCTCGCCGAGCTCAAGGAAGCCGACCTCGACCTGATCGTCGCCAACAACTGGCGGACCTGGCTGCCGCCGGAGATCTTCACGCTGCCCCGGCACGGCACGCTCAACGTGCACGACTCCCTGCTGCCCGCCTACGCCGGGTTCTCACCGCTCATCTGGGCGCTCATCAACGGCGAGCCGGAGGTCGGCGTGACCGCCCACATGATGGACGGCGAACTCGACGCCGGGGACATCGTCCTCCAGCGCGCCGTCCCGGTCGGGCCGTCCGACACGACCACCGACCTGTTCCACCGCACGGTCGACCTCATCGAACCGATCGTCACCGAGGCGCTGGCGCTCATCGAGTCCGGGAACGTCGTGCCGGTGCCACAGGACCGGTCGAAGGCGAGCTTCTTCCACAAGCGCGCCCCGCGCGACAGCCGCATCGACTGGACCTGGCCCGCCGAGGACATCGAACGGCTCGTGCGCGCGCAGTCCGACCCGTATCCGAACGCGTTCACCTACCACCGCGGCAAGCCGCTGCGGATCGTGAAGGCGTCCGTTTCCCGGGGCCATTACGGCGGGACGCCGGGGCGCATCTTCATCAAGGAGGGTGACGGCGTCGTCATCGTCGCCGGCCCCGAGGCACGGCGCGGGCAGTCGCCCGGCCTCGTCGTCGAACGGGTCCGGACGGCCGACGACGTCGAGCTGGCCGCGGGCGAATACTTCACCACCATGGGTGGTTATCTGACCGATCGCGACTGATGCCCGCTGCCCCGATGACCGGGAAGGGGGATGGCCGCGATCAGGTGAGCACGCAAGGATCGCAGGCATGATCGAGTGCGACGAGGGCACGCGGACCTGGGTGCTCCGGACCGCGGCCACGTCCTACGCCGTGCGGCTGACCGACGAGGACGTCCCGCGGCACGTCTACTGGGGCCCGGCGCTGACCCTCGCGCAGATCGCCGGACTCGGCACCGGGTCACGGCCGTGGTGGGACGGGTTCAACGATCCCGACGAGGGCCTCGACGAACTCGCGGCCGACGGCGGCACGCGGTACTGGCCCCCGGCACTGCAGATCCGGTTCACCGAGCACACCCGGTCGGTCGAGTGGCAGTACACCGGATACGCGATGGACGCGCCGCACCTGCGGCTCGAGTTCCGCGACCGGCACTATCCCCTGCGGATCACGCTCCACTACCGGATCGCGCGCGGCACCGACGTCGTCGAGCGCTGGCTCGAACTCGGCAACGACGGCGACGCGGTCGAAGTGGTCCGCGCCGATTCGGCGTCCTGGGTGCTGCCGCAGTGGCCCGCCTACCGGCTGAGTCACGTCACCGGCAGGTGGGCGGGCGAATGCGGACTGCGGCGGGATCCGTTGGCACACGGGGAAACCGTGGCTGCCAGCAGGCGCGGGATCACCAGTCACCACGCGAATCCGTGGGTCATGCTCGACGACGGCACCGCGACCGAACGCCACGGTGAGGTCTACGGCGCGGCGCTGGCGTGGAGCGGATCGTGGCGGATCACGACGACCCGCGCCGCGACCGGCCGCGTCACCGTCAGCGGCGGTTTCGGGCAGGACGGCGTCAGCCATCGGCTCGGCCCCGGCGATCGGCTGACGACGCCGGTGTTCGCTGGTCTCTACACCCGCGGCGGATTCGGCGCGGCGAGCCGGGAGTGGCATCGCTACGTCCTCGGGCACGTCCTGCCGCATCCCGGCGAAACCCGGCCGGTGCTCTACAACTCTTGGGAGGCAACGGGATTCGACGTCGACGCCGCCGGGCAGAGCGCGCTGGCCGAGCTGGCCGCGGCGCTCGGCGCCGAGTTGTTCGTGATGGACGACGGCTGGTTCGGCGAGCGGACCGGGGACCACGCGGGACTGGGCGACTGGCATGTCAACCGAAAGCGCTTTCCCGACGGGCTCGGTCCGCTCGCCGACCACGTGCACCGGCTCGGGATGAAGTTCGGGCTGTGGGTCGAGCCCGAGATGGTCAACCCGGACAGCGATCTCTACCGCGCGCATCCGGACTGGGTCCTGCACCAGCCGCACCGGCGGCGTTCGGAGCTGCGCAACCAGCTGGTCCTGAACTTCGCCCGGCCCGACGTCGCCGCGTGGGCGCACGAGTGGCTCGACGCGCTGGTCACCGAGCACCGGATCGACTTCCTGAAGTGGGACATGAACCGCCCGTTCAGCGAGGCGGGATGGCCGGGCGAAGCCGATCCGGACCGGTTGTGGGTCGAGCACACGCGCGCGGTGTACGCGCTGATGGACCGGCTCCGGGCCGGCCATCCCGCGCTGCGGATCGAGGCATGCAGTGGGGGCGGAGGCAGGATCGACCTCGGCATGCTCGCCCACGCGGACCAGGTCTGGCCGTCCGACAACACCGACGCCCTCGACCGGCTGGACATCCACCACGGGTTCGGGCAGGTGTATCCGGCGCGGACGATGTCGGCCTGGGTCACCGACGTCCCCGGCTTCGGCACCCGGCGGTCCATCCCGTTGCGCTTCCGCTTCCACGTCGCGATGTCCGGGGTGCTCGGGATCGGCGGTGACATCGGGAAGTGGCCGGCGGCGGATCTCGCGTTCGCCCGCGAGCAAATCGCGCTGTACCGGGACATCCGCGAGGTGGTACAGCACGGGCGCCTGTACCGGTTGCGTCCCGCCGACGACGGCGTCACCGCGCTTCAGTACGTTACCGCCGACACCGCGCGAGCGGTCGTCTTCGCGTATCGGCCGCGCGGGCGGTTTCCGGCGCCCGAGGCACCGCTCCGGCTGGACGGCCTCGACCCCGTGGCCCACTACCGCGATCCTGACGCGGGCGACGAGCACAGCGGAGCGGTCCTGCTCTCGCACGGACTGCCGCTCCGGCTCCCCGAAGGCGACTACGCGAGCACTGTGGTCCGACTCGACCGGATATAGATCCGACGTATTGGCGACACTGAGCCGGTTTTGTTGCCTTCCGGCGGTTGACATCCCCGCAGAGGTCCGATCGAATGCGTCGTATATCAGGTATCACACTGTGGGGAAGGCGGCTGCCATGAGAAGGTCCCTGGCGCTGGGAGCTGCGGCGTTCCTGGCCGTGAGCGTGACCGCGTGCTCGGTCGGCACGAACACCGGCTCCGGCAGCGGCGCCGAAATCACCTTCCTGACCTTCGAAACCCCGAACCTCACTCCCGCTTACTGGGACGCCGCGATCAAACGCGTCACCGACAAGAACCCCGGCCTCCACGTCAAGAAACTCGTCGCCCCCACCGCGGACGGCCGGACGTCGTATGCGAAACAGCTGTTGCAGTCCGGGCAGTTCCCGGACGTCATGATCGCCGTCGACTCCGCGGGTTTCGCCGAGGCCGGGAATCTGTACGCGTGGAAACCCGAGGAACTCAAGGATTTCCAGTTCCCCGAGGCGAACCCGGTGCGCGGCGGGTACTACCAGCTGCCCGCGAACACGCAGACCATCCCGCCGATCTACTACAACAAGAAGATGTTCGCCGAGGCCGGGATCACCGCGCCGCCGAAGACCTGGGACGAGCTGGTCGCCGACGCCGGGAAGCTCAAGGCCAAGGGCATCACCCCGTTCACGATCGGCGGCGGCAAGGACGGTTTCCCGTCGTCGATGATCCTCTCCGGGCTCGTCAGCACCGAGGTCTACGGCACGACGCCGGACTGGCTGACCCAGCGCCGCGCCGGCAAGGTCAAGTTCGCCGATCCCGTGTTCCAGCAGGCTTTCGGCAGGCTCGCCGAACTCGCCGCGCGCGATTATCTCGACAAGACCAGCGTTTCCCGGGATTACGCCGCGACCGAACAGGCCTTTCTCGACGGCAAGAGCGCGATGTATCCGATGGGCAACTGGTTCGCCGCGAACGCCGACGCCAAGAAGCACGACTTCGACATCGGTGTGTTCGATTTCCCCACCGTGGACGGGAAACGCGTCGTTCCCGCCTATACCGGCGGCGGCATGATCGTCAACGCGAAGGCCGCGAACCTCGACGCCGCCAAGAAATTCGCCCTCGGGTTCCAGCTCGACAAGGGTCAGCTCGACGCGTCGGTCAAGGCCGACGGGCTCTTCCCCGCCGTCAAGGGCTACCAGCCGCCCGCCGACGTCGGACCGACCTTCAAGGCGGGCTACGAGTTGTATCAGCGAGCGGTCCAGGAGAACGCCGTCGTCCACGCGTTCCGCTGGGAAACCGCCGACGACGGTCTTTTGCCGGGCATGAAGGACAAAGTGGACCAGGCCGCCCAGGACGTCATCACCGGGCGGAAGACCGTCCCGGAGGCCAGCGCCTTCCTGGACACCGAATGGGCGAAGGCGGGCTGAGCCGGGCATGGCTACGGATCTCGCGGCGGCGCCGGTGGGAGAACGCTTTCCCGCACGCCACCGGCGTAAGCCGATTTCGGGACGGCTCTGGCATTTCACGTCGTTCGGCGCACCCGGTGTGCTCGTTTACGCGTGTTTCGTGCTGGCGCCGATCGTGATCAGTTTCGGCTACAGCCTGACCAACTACAACCCGTTCAACCCGCCCGTGAAGTTCGTCGGTTTCGAGAACTACGCGATGTTGTTCGCGGACGAGCAGTTCCGCACCGCGCTGGGCGTCACGACGGTTCTCACGCTGATCGTCGTGATCGTGCCCAATGTGCTCGGTCTCGGCGTCGCGCTGCTGCTGGACAGGAAAGGCTGGCTGTACAACGCTTTGCGCAGCGTGTTCTTCACTCCGGTGGTGCTCAGTTCGGTGGTCGTGAGCATCGTGTGGTCGCGGCTGCTCGACGACCAGGGACCGCTGAACTCCGCGTTGCGCGCGCTCGGCGTCGAGCATCCGCCGGGCTGGCTGTCCGATCCGGACCTCGCGCTGTACTCGGTCGCCTCGATCGTGTGCTGGCAGTTGCTCGGCTTCTGCGTCGTCGTGTATTTGGCGGGGCTGCAAGGGGTTCCGGCGGAGCTGCTGGAGGCCGCGGAGATCGACGGCGCCGGACCGGTGCGGCGGTTCCGCGCGGTGACCTGGCCGCTGCTCGCGCCGTCGCTGACCATCAACACCGTCGTGCTGCTGATCTCGGCGTTCAAGACCTACGACTACGTCAAAGTCATCACCAACGGCGGACCGGGCTCCGGTGCGACCGCGACGATCGCGTTCGACGTGCTGCAGACCGGATTCGACGCCAACCACGTCGGCTATGCCTCGGCGATGGCGGTGCTGATGCTGGTGATCGTCGCCGTGCTCACCACGGTCGTACTGCACTTCCTGCGACGCCGGGAGGTGGACCTGTGAAACGCGTTTCGTGGCCGCGCCCGGTGATCGCCGTCGTCGTCGCGGCGGTGTTCGCCGTCCCGCTCTACCTCGTGCTCGCGAACGTGTTCAAGCACGGCGAGGCCATCGCGCGGGAACCTGCGTCGCTCCCGCTGCCGCCGACGCTCGCGAACATCCACGCGGTGCTGACGCGCCCGGACGGGCTGTTCTGGGTGAGCCTCACCAACTCCGTCGTCGTGACCGTGCTGTCGATCCTCGTGCTCACCGTGCTCTCGGCGATGCTGGGGCACTACCTCGCGCGGTCGGCGAAACGCTGGACGAAGGTACTCACGCTGGTGCTGCTGGCCGGGCTGATGATCCCGCCGCAGGTCATCCTCATCCCGATCACCGACGTCCTGCGTGTCACCGGGCTGATGGCGACCGTGCCGGGCCTGGTGCTGTTCAACGTCGGCTACTACGTGCCGTTCGGGGTGTTCGTGTTCAGCGGGTTCATCCGCGGTGTCCCTGTGGAGCTCGAAGAGGCGGCGCGGCTCGACGGCGCGAACCGGCTGCAGGTGTTCTGGCGGGTCGTGTTCCCCTTGCTGCGCCCGGCGACCGCGAGTGTGCTGATCTTCCTCGGGGTGTGGATCTGGAACGACTTCATCGATCCGCTGATCATCCTCGGACCGGGCCAGGGCACCACGATCACGACCGGGATCTACCGGTCGATCGGGCAGTACCAGGCCGATCTCGGCAGTGTGTTCGCGTTGATGTTCCTGGCGACGCTGCCGGTGCTGATCTTCTACCTGGCGCTGCAGAAGCAATTCGTCAAGGGCCTCACCGGAGGAGCCACGAAGGGCTGACGGGTGCTATAAGAACATCCGGCGGAGGGGGGTGCCCGTGGTGGAGCTGAGCCCGGCGGAGGAACGGGTCCGGCAGGCGTACGCACGCGGTGCGGAGGCGGATTTCCGCCAAGATTCCGACGACGCCGCCGATGGTGCTTCGTGGGGGCCCGAGCGGACGGTGCGGGCCGGATTCCTGCGGCGGTTGCTGCTCACCGCGGAAGTCGAGGACGGCGTGATCCCGGCACTGCGCGTGGCGGGCGCGCGGATCAGCGGGAAGCTGGACCTGGCGGGCGCGGACGTCCCGTGCCCGGTCCGGTTCCACGCCTGCCACTTCGACCAGGTGCTCGACGTGGAGGCGGCACGCACCCGTCAGCTCGATCTCAACGCGTCGGTGCTGCCCGGCCTTCGCGGCGCGAGAGTCCGCATGGCCGGGGCACTCCACCTGACCGCCTGCCGCTTCTCCGGGGACGTGCGGTTGGCGGGCGCGCGCATCGAGGGCCCGCTCCTGGCCGAAGGCGCGCGTCTCGAAACGACCGACGGATGGGCGCTGCGGCTGGACACGGCGCACATCGAAAATGACCTCTGGGCGCCAGGTCTCCGAGCCACCGGACCGGTGACAGTGGAGGGGGCGGCCATCGACGGCGCGCTGAACCTGCGCGACGCCGAACTGGGCAATCCCGGAGACATCTGCCTCGGCGGCACCAATCTCACCGTCGGGCTCGACCTGCTGGGCAGCGGGCTGCGGGCCGTCGGACAGATCCGTCTGCGCGGTGCCCGCGTCGGCGGCACCCTCGACATCACCGATGCGAAGCTGACTTGCCCTGGTAGCAAGGCGTTACGCGCCGACAATCTCGTCGTCGGGGCCGACCTGAGGGCGGTGCGGTTGTCCGCCGAGGGGTGCGTCGACCTGCGTGGCGGGAAGGTCACCGGCCAGATCAACCTCGCGCGCGCCGAGCTGTCGAACGACGACGGCGTCCTGGCCCTGCGGGTCAGCAGCTGTACCGCGGCCGAGTTGTCGCTGCGCGAGGCGAAACCGGTCCGCGGGCCCGTCAGCGTGCAGAACGCGCGGTTCGACCTGCTCACCGCCACCCCGGAGGTGTGGCCGGACGTGGTGCAGCTCAACGGCTTCCGTTACAGCGCGCTCGCACCCCACCTGCCCGCGCGGGAACGCCTGCCCCTGCTCAAACGCGCCGAAGACGGCTTCGTCCCCGAGAGCTACACGCAGCTCGCCGCCGCGTACGCCGGTGTCGGCGACGACATCTCGGCCCGCGAAGTCGGCCTGGCAAGGCAACGACACCAGCGCGGCACCCAGCCGTGGCATGCCCGGATCTGGGGCTATGTGCAGGATGTCACGGTCGGGTACGGCTACCGCCCGCTCCGCGCGGCGGCCTGGCTGACGCTGCTGCTCGCCGCCGGCACCCTGGTGTTCGGCTTCCACCACCCGCCCGCGCTGGACCCCGGCAAGGCGCCGGTCTTCAACCCCTTCGTCTACACGCTCGATCTCCTGCTGCCCATCGTGGACTTCGGGCAGGCGAAGGCGGTCAACCCGCACGGTGGCTACCAGTGGCTGTCCTACGCGCTGGTCGCCGCGGGCTGGATTCTCGCGACCACCGTCGTCGCCGGGATCACGCGGACTATCAACCGCCGCTAGCGCTACAGCTCGGTGACCTTGCCGTCGGTGACCTCGAGGCGGCGGGTGACGCGGACGGCGTCGAGCATCCGGCGGTCATGGGTCACCAGGAGCAAGGTGCCGGGATAATTGTCCAGCGCGGCTTCGAGTTGCTCGATCGCGGGCAGGTCGAGGTGGTTCGTCGGCTCGTCCAGCACGAGCAGGTTGACCCCGCGTGCCTGCAACAACGCCAGCGCCGCCCGCGTGCGCTCCCCCGGCGACAACGTCGCGGCCGGGCGCAGCACGTGCGCCGCCTTCAGGCCGAATTTCGCCAGCAGCGTCCGGACTTCGGCGTCGGCGAACTCGGGAACCTCGCGGGCGAACGCCTCGGCGAGCGGGTGCTCGCCGAGGAACAGTCGCCGTGCCTGGTCTACTTCGCCGACGACGACGCCGGGCCCGAGCGCGGCACTCCCTTCGTCCAGCGGGATCCGGCCGAGCAGCGCGCCGAGCAGGGTCGACTTGCCCGCGCCGTTCGCGCCGGTGACGGCGACCTTGTCCGCCCAGTCGATCTGCAGGTCCACCGGGCCGAGCGTGAACGGGCCCCGCCGTACGAGGGCGCCGCGCAGGGTCGCCACCACCGCACCGGCTCGGGGCGCGGCGGCGATCTCCATCCGCAGTTCCCATTCCTTGCGCGGTTCTTCGACGACCTCCAGCCGCTCGATCATCCGGTCCGTCTGCCGTGCCTTCGACGCCTGCTTCTCCGTGGCCTCGGCCCGGAACTTCCGGGCGTTCTTGTCGTTGTCGGGCGCCTTGCGGCGGGCGTTCTTGACGCCCTTCTCCATCCACGCGCGCTGCATCCGGCCCCGCGCCTCGAGCGCCGCCCGGGTGTCGGCGTACTCCTCGTAGTCCTCGCGCGCGTGCCGCCGGGCGACCTCGCGCTCCTCCAGATACGCCTCGTACCCGCCGCCGTAGGCCCGGACCTGCCGCTGCGCGAGGTCCAGCTCGACGACCCGGTCCACCGTGCGCGCGAGGAACTCCCGGTCGTGGCTCACCAGCACGGTGCCCGCCCGCAGCCCGGTCACGAACCGTTCGAGCCGCGCGAGCCCGTCGAGGTCCAGGTCGTTGGTCGGCTCGTCGAGCAGGAAGATGTCGTACCGGCTCAGCAGCAGCGAGGCCAGCCCCGCCCGCGCCGCCTGCCCGCCCGACAGCGACACCATCGGCTGCTCCAGGTCCACCGCGAGACCCAGCTCCGCGGCGACCTCGCCGGCGCGGTCGTCCAGGTCGGCACCGCCCAGCGCCAGCCAGCGGTCCAGTGCGACGGCGTAGCGCTCGTCCGCGCCGGCAGCTCCTTCGGTCAGCGCCTCGGTCGCGACGTCCAGCTCCGCCTGCGCGGCGGAGACACCGGTGCGGCGGGCCAGAAAGGCGCGTACCGACTCGCCGGCGCGCCGCTCGGGTTCCTGCGGCAGGTGACCGACGGTCGCGGTCGGCGGATTGAGCCGGATTCCGCCCGCTTCGGGGCGGTTCAGCCCGGCCAGCGTCCGCAGCAACGTCGACTTCCCGGCGCCGTTCACCCCGACGAGACCGACGACGTCGCCCGGCGCGACGACCAGATCGAGGCCCGAAAACAACGTCCGGTCACCGTGGGCGGCGGCGAGATCCTTCGCGACGAGTGTTGCGCTCATGAGGCATCCGAGTCTAGGAGAAGCACTGTCTTGGGTCCGACCCGCATCGATCAACACTCCATGCGGAGTAGTCTTCCGATCACTCTTCGTCGGTAACCTGATCGGGTTTCCGAATTCGCGCCAGCACGACCCGAGCAGTGAGGTCGGTGAACCAACGATGGCGGAGCCACGCACCACCGCGGCCCGGCCGAAAGTCAGCAGACGCCGCGAAGTCAGCCACACCAGTGCCCGGTCGCTCCTGATGACCGTGCTCGGCGAGTACGCGCTCCCCCGCGGCACGCCGGTCTGGACGTCGATGCTGGTGGACGTCCTCGGTTTCCTGGGTGTCGAAGAGAAATCCGCGCGGCAGGCGCTGGCGCGCTCCGCCGCCGAGGGCTGGATCGTTTCCGAACGGCTGGGCCGTCGCGTGCGATGGTCGCTGACCCCGCCGGGACGCCGCCTGCTCACCGAGGCCGCGGAGCGCGTCTACGCCTTCGGCCGGGACAGGCCGGCCTGGGACGGCCGCTGGCTGATCCTGCTGATCTCGGTACCGGAGGCCAAACGGGATCTCCGCCACCGGCTGCGGACCCGGCTCACATGGGCGGGCTTCGGCTCGCCGGTGGCCGGAGTGTGGATCAGCGCGGATCCCGGGCGGCAGGAGGAGGCCGACCGCATCCTCGCCGACCTCGGGCTGAGCACGCAGGCGCTGTCGTTCGTCGCGGCGTACGGCGAGATCGGCGAGCAGGAGGCCATGGTCACGCAGTCGTGGGACCTCACCGACCTGGAAGAGCGCTACGAACGGTTCATCGGCCGGTTCACCGACCTGCGCCCGTCCGGCGGCCGCGCCGTGCTGCGCGCGCAGACCGAACTCGTGCACGAGTGGCGCCGGTTCCCCTACCTCGATCCGCGCCTGCCCGCCGAGCTGCTGCCGACCCGGTGGTGCGGCGCCAAGGCCGCGGATCTGTTCCATCACAAACACGTCGACTGGCGCCCGGACGCCCAGCACTATTGGGACGTCCTCCTCGAAGCCGACGAAACAGGGTGAGCATGGCTGACAACGCACTGGTCCGGCTCGACCGCGACGGCGGCCTCGCCGTCGTCACCATCGACGCGCCGCCGCTGAACCTCTACACCGCCGAGCTGCACGACCAGTTCGTCGGCGCCGTCGCGCAGCTGGAGGCTTCACCGGCCCGTGCGTTGCTGATCCGGGCGGAGGGCAAGATCGTCAGCGGCGGCGTCGACGTCTCCCTGTTCGACGCGCAGAACTCGGCCGCCGAGGCGAAGGTCCTCTTCGACCGGATGCTCACGCTGCCCGACCGCATCGCGGCGCTGGAGTTCCCGACCGTCTTCGCCGCACACTCCCTGTGCCTCACTTGGGCCTTCGAGGTCGCCGTCGCCTGCGACGTCATCCTGGCCTCCGAGCGCGCGAAGTTCGGTCTCGTCGAGAAGGTCGTCGGCCTGACCCCGACCATGGGCGGCACGCAGCGGCTCGCGGAACGTGCCGGGATCGGCCGGGCCAAGGAGTTCGTCTTCACCGGCGACACCTATGACGCCGCCACCCTCGAACGCTGGAACGTCGTCAACCGGGTGCTCCCCGCCGAAGGCTTCGACGAGGCGACGCGCGCCTTCGCCACCCGGCTCGCCGACGGACCGACCCGCGCCCACGCCGCGACCAAGCGGATTCTCGGGCATTTCGCGCACGGCGGAGTGCCGGAGGCGAACGAGCACGTCACCACGATCGCGGCCGAGCTGTACGAAACCGAGGATCTGCGGAACGCGGTGAAGTCCTTCCTCACCGACGGCCCCGGCAAGGCCACCTTCACCGGCCGCTGAATCCGGCTAGCCTTCGCGCCTCGGCGAGTACCAACGCGTCGACCTCTTCCCTCGTCTCCGGGATGAAGTCGAGTGCGTCGTAG
>NZ_JBHYIQ010000005.1:155380-162127 GCF_042739895.1 Amycolatopsis sp. NPDC059021 | reverse complement strand
TCCCACTCTCCCTCCAGACAACACCACACCCCCCCACGCCAGCCCCACCCCCCCCGCCCCCCCCCCCCCCCGGCCCCCCCCCCCCCCCCCGCCCCCCCCCCCCCCCCCCCCCGGCCGGGGCTTTCTCCGGTGTCCTGGAGCAGGTAGTACTCCCTGTCCAGCGCGATCAGGTGATCCGCTGCCGCGATCCTGTCGTGTCCGCACCGTCTCGCGGCCCACAGGGCGAACTCCGAAGGGCTCAGCGCACCCGCCGCCGTCAGCGCGGCGACGAGGCGCAGCACCCGTTCTTCCGCCACCTCGCCGTCGTCCGGAATCGGCACGCCGATTTCGCGCAGCAAATCCTCGACGAGGCCAGCCACCTCCTCGTCGGCGGCACTCACGTCCACGGAAGCGACCGCGACGACAGCCGGTTCCTCGACGCCCGCGACCAGCAGATCACAGGCCGCGAAAACGATCTCGCTCGCCGACGCGTAGTCGATGTACCAGGACGCAACGGTTTCCCGCAGCCGCAACAGCGCTTCGTCCCGCCCCATCAGCCCATCGCCAGCCTGCGCGCCTCGGCGAGTACCAACGCGTCGACCTCTTCCCTCGTCTCCGGGATGAAGTCGAGTGCGTCGTAGTAGTCGTCGAGACCGGCCAGCACGTCGGCGAGGTCGTTCGTGTACGTGCCGAAGCGCCCGAACACCCATCTCGTGCATTCACGCGGTGTCATCGATCCCGCCACCGTCCTCCGCGCTACGACGCGAAGCCCTTCCTCGTTGGCGCCAGGAGTTCCTTTCCGCCGCGGAGTCAGCCCGGCCTCGCGCAGCGCGTCATCGAGCAGCCACGGCACCTCGACGTCGGCAGCACGAACGCTGACCGCGGCGAGAGCCACGATCGCCGGGCCGTCGATCCCGGCGGCGACAACGTCGCAGGCGGCATAGGCGATCTCCGCCGTACCACCGAGATCGACGTACCACGACGCGACCGCGTCCCGCAGTCGCGACAGCGCTTCCTCCCTGTCCATGGGCCACATCATCCGCGACGACCACGACGGCGGTCATCCGGTTTACCCGGCGGATCGCTCGGCCCGCGCGCCCTGGTGGCCGTACAGTTCCCGTGCGCGCACCGGGCTGAGGACCTCGTCCCGCAGCGGCGGCGGACCGGCGAGTGCCTGCTGCCAGACCGGCCGGACCGACGGAGCGATGTGATCGACCATGGCCAATCGCCACTTCAACGGCGTCGCGGCGCGGACGACGGCACGCCCGGCGGGCAGCGCGATGGCGTCGAGGGCGGCGGGCTGGTCGAAGCCGCCGAGCCGGCGCATCCAGCGCGGGATGGTGGCCACGGTCGCGACGGTCAGCGCCCTCGTCGCGGGCCAGAACAGCGGCTCGCCCTTCTGGCGCGGCGGATGCAGGAAATGCCGGATGAGCCCGGCGGCGCGTTCGGACATGCACAGCCGCTTGCGTGTGTCCGCGTAGTAGTCCCGGACATCGGCGCGGCTGCGGGGAACCTTCGCCGGGTCGCACGTCTGCAGCTCCGCCGCGGTGACGCAGTCCGCCCAGTACCGCTCCTCGTCCTCTGTGGACAGTGGGCCCGGCCCGTACCGTTCGTAGCAGTAGAGATTCGACTGCCATCCGGTGATGTGGATCCACAACTGACTGTCGGGGTTGTTCGCGCTGTAGCGGCGTCCGCTGATGGGCTCGATGCCGGTGGCGCGGGCGTGGACCTTCGTCAGCAGCTCCGAGGACTCGATCGCCGCGCGGCTGTCACCGATCGCCACGATCGTGAAGTACGTCAACGTGCTGTCGAGCCGTCCACGCAGGTCGTAGCGGACGCCGTCGGAGTCGTCGACCGCCGCGGTGAGGAACGGGTCGAAGCTCTCCACGACGATCGAGCGCAGGAACGCGATCAACGCCGTCGGATTGGTCCACACCCGCCACGTCGGCGAGTCCGGGCCGAAGAGCCCGTGATCCTCGCGGGGCCGCTCCGCGTCGAAGGGCCAGCCGTGACCGGCCAGCATCCGGGGTTGGTTCACGATCGTCCTCCTGGTCATGCGATCGCCTCGCTCCGCGAGACTGCGTCTGATCCCTTTGGCGCATGATGTTTTCGATTCGCTCGCAAGCGTCGCTCATGCGTCACGGAAGGCGCGGTAGACGGCACTGCCGACGAACGCGCCGAGTTCGGCGGGGGACCACGCGGCCCCCTCGCGCAGCAGCGAGCGGACCGCTCCCTCGCTCGCGGACATGAAATGCTCGACCAGCACCGGCAGCTTGCGGTCGGCATCACGGGTCCCCCACTGCTTCAGCGTCGGCCGCAGCAGCCGGGTGACGTGCTCGGCGACCACCGCGCGGCCGCGCCCGAACAGGTCGGCGACCGCGGGATCCGGATCGGCGTCGAACACGATCCGCCACGAGTCCGGGCGTTTGGCGACCGTCTCCAGCAGCGCCTGGAAACCGTGGGTGAACACGCTTTCGTCCGCGTCGGCGCGCCCGTGCGGCAGCGCGGCGAGCGCGTCGTTGAGCAGGTACTCCTCCTCACGCCGCAACAACTCCCGCAGCAGTTCGACGCGATCGGCGAAACACGCGTAAACCACCGGGCGGGTCACCCCGACCCGGTCGGCCACCGCGCCGATCGTCACCGCGGCGACCCCCTGGTCCACCGCGATGGCCAGCGCGGCGTCCAGGACCTGCGGCCGCCGCCGCTCCGGTCCGAGGTGTCTCGCCCGGGACCGCGACCCCGTTCCTTCACTCATGTCGGAAAATGCTACATGAATGAAGGAACCATGGCCAGGGTGACGGTTGGGCCAATTTGGTCTAGACCTTCCGGAACAGCGGGGTTACATTGTTGTGTGGTCTAGACCACACAGGGTCACTTTCCCTCCGTCTCACTGGGAGAACCGCATGAGACGCACTCCCCTTCGGTTACGCTCCGCACTCGCCGCGGCACTGCTCGTGCTGGGCGGCGTCGCGGCGGCCGCCACCCCCGCCCAGGCCGCCGGCCGCCTGACCGCGCAACTCGCGCTCGACGGCACGAACGGCTCCTACACCGTCAAGAACACCAGCAGCGCCGCGGTCAGCAACTGGTCGATCACCTTCCAGCTGCCGTCCGGGGTCACCGCCAGCACCGGCGAGAACGGCACCGTGACGCAGTCGGGCAACCTCGTCACGCTCACGCCCGCGTACTACATCGCCACGCTGCAGCCGGGCGCTTCGACCTTCCCGTACAACCCGACCTTCCGCCTCAGCTCAGGGGTTCAACCCACCCAGTGCCGGATCGACGACGCCAACTGCGACGGCTCGCCGGACACCCCGCCCGCCGCGCCGGCGAACCTGTCCGTGGTCACGAAGACAACGACGACGGTTTCGCTGAGCTGGAGTGCTTCGGCCCCGGGATCGCTCCCCGTCACGGGCTACGACGTCTACCAAGGCACGACGCTCGCCACCTCTGTCACCGGCACCAGCGCGACCATCAGCGGGCTGAAACCGAAGACTGCCTACACCTTCACGGTGGTCGCGAAGGACGGCAAGGGCACGAAATCCGCCGCCAGCGCGCCCGCGTCGGTGACCACGAACGATCCGGCCGACGACACCCAGCCACCGTCCACTCCGGGCAACGTCCGATCGACCGGCGCCACCTCCAGCAGCGTCTCGCTGACCTGGAACGCTTCGACCGACAACACCGGCGTCGTCGGCTACGACATCTACCAGGGCAACACGCTGGCCACCACCGTGACCACGACGTCGGCCACCGTGTCCGGTCTCGCACCGTCCACTTCGTACACCTTCACCGTGCGGGCGAAGGACGGCTACGACAACGTGTCCGCCCCGAGCACACCCGTGACCGCGAAGACCGGGGACATCGTGTCCGGCTACGCTCGCGTCGGCTATTTCGTCCAATGGGGAATCTACGGCCGCCAGTACTTCGTCAAGAACCTCGAAACCACTGGGGCGGCGCGAAAACTGACCCACCTGCTGTACGCGTTCGAGAACATCGACCCGGTCAATCTCACCTGCCTGTCCGGCGTCACGAAGGGCACCAGCTCGAACCCGCAGGACCCGAACCAGGGCGACGGAGCCGGTGACGCCGAAGCCGACTACTCGCGGCCGTTCTCGGCAGGCCAGTCCGTCGACGGTGCCGCCGACACCGGCTGGGAACCGTTGCGCGGCAACTTCAACCAGCTGAAGAAGCTCAAGAAACTGCACCCCGACCTGAAGATCCTGGTGTCACTGGGCGGCTGGACCTATTCGAAGTACTTCTCCGACGTCGCGGCCACCGACGCGTCGCGGAAGAAGTTCGTCAGCTCCTGCATCGACACGTGGATCAAGGGCAACATCGCGCCGTACGGCGGTGCCGGCGGTCCGGGCACCGCGGCCGGGATCTTCGACGGCATCGACGTCGACTGGGAATGGCCAGCCAGCGGTGACGGTCATCCCGGCAACCGCTGGAACGTCAACGACAAGCAGAACCTGACCGCGCTGCTGGCCGAGTTCCGCACCCAGCTCGACGCCTTCGGCGCGACCAACGGAAAGCGTTACCAGCTGCACGCCTTCACCCCCGCCGACCCGGCGAAGGTGGCCTCGGGCTGGGAACTGCCGAAGGTGTTCAGCTCGCTCGACGTGGCCAACGTGCAGGGCTACGACTTCCACGGGTCCGGCAGTGACAACTCGTGGGAGCCGCTGCGCACCGGTCATCAGGGCAACCTGTACGTGGACGCCGAGGATCCGTACAAGTTCCACTTCAGCGTGGAGGGCGCGATCAAGGCCTACACGGACGCGGGCGTCGATCCGCGAAGACTCACCCTCGGGCTCGCGTTCTACGGGCGAGGCTGGCAGAGCGTGACCGACGGCGGCAAACACGGCGCATGGCAAGCGGCCAACGGTGCCGCACCGGGTCAGTTCGCCGAGGAGGCGGGCACCCGCGGGTACGCGAACCTGGTCGCGAGTGTGCCCAACTGCACCGTCTACCACGCGGAACCGGCGATCGCGACGTACTGCTTCACCGGGAACAACGGGCAGTGGTGGACCTTCGACGACGCGTGGTCCATCGGGAAGAAGATGGCCTGGCTGAAGTCCAAGGGCCTCCTCGGCGTCATGGCCTGGGAGATGTCCGGCGACACCGGCGTACTGATGAACGCCGTCGACGCCGGGCTCCGGTAGACCCGAGGCCGGAGGTGTGCGCGCGGCGGCCACACCTCCGGCCTCTCCCCCGGGCTCGCGACTGATGCCGCCGCCGGATTGCCGAGGCGGAGTCGCGGCGCGAGTTCGTCCGCGATCCCTATCGTCCCGGTCAGCCCCCGGACATGGCCTCAGCGGCTACCCCGGTAGCGCACTTGACTGGGGGTCAAGGGGTCACAGGCCCATATCCTGCCGATTCGACCGACAGTCGGGCAAGGACGGCTCCTGCCGCACCGGCCGCCCACGGCCCAGCGCCCGGACCCCGGCAACGCCGGCAACGCCGGGTAGTGCCCCCACCAGCGCATCTGTGCAGGTCAGCCACACACGGTGACCTGCCTGCAAGCCCGTTTCCGGGGCACGCTAGAGTACTTACATCGCACTCCACGGAGTACGGGTCCGGGCTGTGGCGCAGTTTGGTAGCGCACTTGACTGGGGGTCAAGGGGTCGCAGGTTCAAATCCTGTCAGCCCGACGGACAAGCCACGTTTACGCAGGTAGACGTGGCTTTCGTCGTATCCGGGGTCCGTTCGGACGCTAAGAACCCGGGGAATGTCACATACGTGTCACCCGCTCCCGGGGTCCGGATCAACCGGCCATCCTCGCCAGCGCTGCGGTTCACCGGGCGTCAACGCGGCACCTCCGGGACCGCGCCGCTCTCGGCCAGCCCGCGCGGGGCCTGCTCCGGCACCCACGCGACCGGATGGCGGCTGCACCGGGGACCGCAGCTCAAGAAGAGAACGTCTCCTGGCAACCGCCGGTCAAGCGGGATAGGCCCGCTTGACACAGTGTGATCGGGCTGCGCCAGGTCGACGAGATGCCGAAGGGCCACCCACTGCGATTATCGGCCGATCGTGATGAGTCACCCACTCCGGCGGCGGCTGAGTATGAAGGACTCACTCTGCCAGCTCGACGAAGCAGTCGAAGAGCGCTTCGGCTGCCGCGCATACTTCGCGCGGTGGCGTGTGGCGGGGACCGATGAGCACAGAGAGCTGGTGCCAGACCAGGCTTCCGGCCTCGCGAAGCACGACAAAGCGCACGGCCGCGGGCTCGGCGGGACGCGGCCCGAGCGCACCGGTTCCTTCGCTCAACGCCCTCCCCGGTTCGAGTGCGTCCAGGCATCGTGACAGCATCTCTTTGACCAAGCGGACGACGATTCCCCGCGACTGACCGCGAAGATACGGGACGGCGGCGGGGCGCGTCGTCAGTTCGCTCAAGACGTTCTCCACCATGCGGTCCCGCACCCGGTGCAGTTCGCCGCCGGTCACGACGACGCGATCCGGAGTCCGAGGCGGCCGTACGGGCCGCCTGCCTCGCCACAGCGCGTCGGCCTCCGCCACGCATTCCGCCATGGTGCCGCCGAAATCGGTGCGCCGCCAGCCGGCGGGCGGGTCGGCGTCGGCGGGCCAGATCAGATACAGCGCCGAACTGGTGATGAGGACCCAGTGCCGCGCGGAGCCGGTGTCCATTGTGGATCCTGTCCTTGCCCTACCGGGGACGGGACGGGGGGGGGCCACCCCCCCCCCGGGGCCCCCCCCCCCCCCCCCACCGCAAACACAACACAAAAAAAAAAAACCGCCCCGAGTGACCCACCG